>DATIIX010000088.1:0-3569 GCA_035479175.1 Saccharimonadales bacterium (SeqCode)
CAGACCATTCAAAATGATTCCAAATTTTGCACTTGCACGCGGCGTTGTTGCTCGCGAAGATTTACGCGCAACGATTTCTGGCGAAACAATCCGTCTTAGTGTTATTTACTCACCGATCCGCAGTAACAATAGCTCGAGTAGCCAAAAATCTTACAATGACGGCTTCGTGGTAATCCTCCGCGACATTACTAAGCAAAAATCTCTTGAAGAAGAGCGTGATGAATTTATTTCCGTCGTCAGTCACGAGCTTCGCACGCCAATCACAGTCGCCGAAGGATCTCTTTCAAATCTCGAGTTCATGATGGAGCGTACCGACATACCGCAGTCCGTCCTTCGTGAAAACATCAAGATGTCGCACGACCAAGTACTGTTTCTTGCGCGCATGGTTAACGATCTAAGCACGCTCAGTCGCGCAGAACGTGGTGTCGCCGATGCAGCCGAAGAGATTAGTGTGGACGAACTCGTACAAGACCTCTTTAAGGAATACGCACGCCAAGCGGAAGCTAAGGGCCTCCGCTTCAATCTTGATGTCGAACCGCAACTTGGCGAAGTAAGCGCAAGTCGGTTGTATCTCAAGGAACTACTTCAGAACCTCATTACGAATGCTATCAAGTACACGAAAGAAGGTGAAGTCACACTCATCGCCAAAAAACTCAAGGGCAATAAACTTGAGCTCACCGTAAAAGACACTGGCATTGGTATATCCAAGTCAGATCAAGCACATATTTTCGAGAAATTCTGGCGCAGTGAAGATTACCGCACACGCGAAACAGGTGGGACAGGACTTGGCCTCTACGTCGCACGAAAGCTCGCAAAAAAGCTCGGCATAGAAATCGAAATGGCCTCGCGCCTCAATCACGGGTCAACGTTTAAGTTCATTATTATGACCAACAAAAAAGACTAGGGCTTGACGATTTACCTAATACTCACTATAATTGACTTGACAGTCTGGTGAGTAAACCAGGCTTTTAATTTTGGGAGACACACGGAGTGGCAAAAGCACCAACCAAGAAAGACTCTGACGCAAGCACCAAGGTGACTCGCATCAAAGCAAGCGAAAGTAGCATAAAAAAGGCTACACAGGCTAAAGCTAAGCCGACTATCGATAGCAAGAAAAAAGAAGCTATCGCTAAGATTGAAAATCGCGAACAAACAAGTAGCCGCAATCCATTTCGTGCGATTGCAAACTACTTTAAAGGCTCTTGGTACGAACTTACACAAGTTCGTTGGCCAGACCGCAAAAGCACGTGGGGTATGACCGGTGCGCTCGTTGCGTTCACGCTCTTTTTCGTTGTTGTTGTCCTCCTCTTTGATTACGGCTTTGCACAATTATTTAAACTAATCCTCGGGAGTAACTAATCTATGGCAAAACTAAACCGCTACGACTCAACTCGTCAATGGTACGCGATTCACACGTACTCTGGCTATGAAGAAAAAGTAGCCGATAGCATCCGCCAGCGCATCCAGGCAGTCGACATGGCTGACAAGATTTTTGACGCGATGGTGCCAAAAGAAAAGCAAATCCAGATCAAGAACGGTAAACGCAAAGTTATTGAAGCCAAGATCTTCCAGGGCTACGTGCTCGTTGAGATGAAACTCACCGACGAAACATGGTACATCGTGCGCAACACCCCAGGCGTTACCGGCTTTGTCGGGAGCGGCACTGAGCCTACTCCCGTATCTGACAGCGAAATCACCAAGATTAAGCGCCGCATGGGCGTAGAAGACCCTAAGCATCAAATCGACTTCAGCGTCGGTGAAGTTGTAAACATCGTTGATGGTCCATTCAAGGGCTTCGATGGTGCAGTCAGTGAGATCGACACCGCCAAAGGCAAACTCAAGGTTATGGTGAGCATGTTCGGCCGCGACACTCCAGTTGAACTCGACGCGCTACAGGTGAGTAAGGTCTAGTAACAGCGCTCATATCTTGCATTTACAGGTAATTTAGAGTATAATTAACCACCGTTACGCACTGCGAAATGCTTCAAATTTAGCAGTAAGAAATAAAGGACAATATTTACTATGGCAAAAAAGGTAATTGGTAACCTCAAACTCCGTATCCCTGCCGGTCGCGCGACTGCTGGTCCTCCAGTAGGTAGTACACTCGGTCAGTGGGGCCTTAACATGATGGATTTCATCAACCCATTCAACGACGCTACTAAAGCAGACATGGGTAAAGATGTCATCGTGCACATCCAGGTTTTTGAAGACCGCCCCTTCACTTGGAAAAGCCTTGGCCAACCAGTTGACGATATGATTCGCGAAGCTATCGGCATCAAAAAGGGCAGTGGTAAGCCACACGCTGAAAAGGTAGGTAAAATCACTCGCGCACAGCTCGAGGAAATTGCACAAGCTAAGATGGGTCAGCTTAACGCGATCGATCTTGACGGTGCCATAAAGGTTATTGCCGGCACAGCACGCAGCATGGGCGTAGAAGTCACCAACTAATTACACCAAGCTTACAATAAAATACGAAGCTACTATAGAGCTTCGTATTTTATTTGCCGCCCAAGCGAGGCATAATGGGATATAGTATACTGAATATATGCGAAAATCAGTCGAGCGACAACAGCATGCAAAAGCAGTCGCCGAAACTATTCATACCAGCCGCGTAGCCCACCACCGTCGCCTCGCAGCGATAATTATTTTGGCGCTTATCATCCTTGACACCGCCATTATTGGCATATTTCAACTGCAAGCAAATCAAACCATAGCTGCTACCCAAAAGAAATTCGCGAGCGATCAAACGGTAGTCGCCGTAAATAAACCATTCACGCATATACTCGCTTCTGTGCGCCAAACAGAAGCCCATAGCGCCGAGCAAACGGTTAAATCCATCCCCGCATATCCTCAAAAAGTTATTACAAACACTACTTCAATTACAGCAACAGCGCACTGCGATGTCAATAACCCGACATCAATCCTTGTAATCGTCAACAAAAAACATTGTATCAACCCTCCTTCATGGGCTCCACCAGATCTCGCATCTCTTGATGGCTACCTGATGCGCAGCATCGCAGCCACGCACATGCAAGAAATGATGCAAGCTGCGACCGCCGCAGGACTGCCGTTTGGTATTACAAGTGCATATCGCTCATACGATGATCAGGTTGCAACATATAACAACTGGGTACAGGTAAATGGCAGTACGGCATCAGCAGACACAGTAAGCGCTCGGCCAGGCTACAGTGAGCACCAAACGGGCCTTGCCGCAGATCTTAAGACCGACGGATGCGTGCTCGACTGCTTTACAGGCACCGCCCAGTACACGTGGCTACAACAGAATGCTGCAAACTACGGCTTCATCCAACGCTATCCTACTAGCCTTACAAGCATCACTGGCTACTCGGCAGAACCATGGCATTGGCGCTATGTAGGCAGTGATACGGCGCTCGCGATGAAACGAAGTGGGGTTCAGACGCTTGAAGAGTACCTTGGCGTGAGTGGGGGTGACTACAACTAGTCCGTAATGTTCGCTGATGGTGCGCGGTTCACGCGTACAATTTCAGTATCATTAATACCCTCCACACGTTCTGGCGTTCTCGAACCACACACTTCAGCTTAGATCG
>DATIIX010000089.1:0-1887 GCA_035479175.1 Saccharimonadales bacterium (SeqCode)
AGACTAAATAATTTTTCAACTGTGGATAACTGTGGGTCGTGATATGGCGGGTCGGCAAAGATTATGTCGTAACTTTCGGGAGTCGTGGTTTCGAGCCAGTTATTTACTGATGTACTTACGAGCGTCGCGTTGTCTTCGCACCCTAGTAATACCATATTTTTGGCAATGATCTTTTGCGCTATTTTGTCACGCTCGATGAATGTCACATGTGCGGCACCGCGACTAAGTGCCTCTAACCCGACCGCGCCAGTACCTGCAAATGCATCGAGTACATGCGCACCTTTGATTTCATTGCCCACGCGATTAAATATAGCGTTGCGAATGCGCTCGCCCATCGGCTTAGTGCGTGAGTTATCAAAGCTTGGGGCGTCAATCTTGCGACCGCCAAATTTACCGGCGACTACGCGTACAAATGTCATAGTCCGGCCTCGCGATAGGCGGTATACCAGGCAAAGCTAATTACAGCACAAATCTTTGGTATAAGTAGCTGGCGGGTTTCGCGCGCCAGGTTGGCGTTCCAGCCTTGCTTCCAGAATCGCTCGTACATAGCAAGGCCATGAATTTCATGCATTGTATCGAGAAATACTTGCTCGAGGCCTTTTTTATCTGCTTGTTTGAGCCACTCAGCTGTTGGCGCGCTTTGTGTGAAACGAGTAGTTTTGATAGAGGTCGCCACACCAAGCTCGAAGAGTCCATGGGTCATAAACACACCTTTGACACCCCAATATTCCCAGTTGCGGCTGAGCGTATCGCGTGCCCCCTCGCCCTTGATGATGTTTTTGTCACGCACTGTGAGTCGTTCTTCTTTTGGTTTGCCCCAGAGTTCCTCAATCTTGTCACTGAGCGGATAATGATGGGCTGGGGTTAGGCCATCAGTGATTGCATGTGCCATCCAAGCAGCCTCAAACGCAGCTCGCTCAGAGTTATTTTGTTTAAGCGCCGTTGCTAAATTGTGTTGGTGATCGAGAATCATCTCTAAGATCTTGCGGTCATTCACATTATCTGGATCTATATAATGCCATGGCTCATCCGTGCTTGGACTTTTGCGCTTAATACCATCTGGCCCATTATTGCCTTCAAAGTGAAGAATCTCGCGAATGCCCGGGAAATCCTTGTGAACGCCAGGAAGTGTATTGAAATTGCGCCTCGCAATTCGGTCAATCTTCTGATGAACGCCAATGAATCCGCCGGATTTGCCATGAAAAGTCGTTCCTGCGTACATTAGTATTTATAGTAGCAAATTGCCGAGGTAAATGCTAATTGAGTGTCGTGAGGCGCTGGTAGTGCTTTACTTGGGCATTCAGTTCTTTATAGGCCGTAATATCTTCACCGCTTTCAATAAACCATTTGGCCGCCTTTTGAGCCCGAGCGATAAGCTCAGTGTCGGCAAGTGTAGCAATTTGTAGATTAAGCGCACCTGATTGGCGTTTGCCATAGATTTCGCCGGGGCCACGAAGTGTCATGTCGACTTCAGCAAGGTAAAATCCATCATTGGATTTTTCAAGCTCGCGCAGTCGCTCACTTGGTTTATTTGTCGTGCCCATCATAAGGTAACAATAACTTTGCAGCTCGCTACGTCCTACACGCCCGCGTAACTGGTGGAGCTGAGCAAGGCCGAATTGTTCGGCATCTTCAATCATAATTGCCGTAGCATTCGGCACGTCGACGCCAACCTCAACAACCGTCGTGCTTACAAGAATATCGTACTTTCTGTCTTTAAATTCCTGCATCACCTGCTCTTTTTCGGCGGGTTTCATCTTGCCATGCAGCAGGCCAATGGAGCAATGTCCAAAAATGCTATTCTTAAGGCGCTTGTATTCTGCTTCGACACTTTTACGGTCATTTTCGGATGAGTCAGCGATTAAACTGCAAATTACGTATGCCTGA
>DATIIX010000090.1:0-4891 GCA_035479175.1 Saccharimonadales bacterium (SeqCode)
TACATATGCTAATTTTGGTGGATGTGGCTGGTTATAGAGGAAAAGTGCACCAATTATAATGACACAGACAGTGGCAATTGCGCTCACTGTGAGCTGTTGTTTATGCATAGTAATGTAGGTCATAACTTTCTCGAGGTAGTGTTTCATAATTAGTTACAGTATAGCAGTAGTGATGACTATACAGCTAATGAATATTCTGATACTTTAAGCTTATATTAACGCACATCAATTTAACTAGACAGTATGTATAAGAAATTAGCCGTTGCTGGATTTGTCATTGTCACGTTTATTATCTATAGTCTTCACCAGCGGAGTGAGGACTCTCAGGCGGTACAAAAAGTCTCAATACGTCAAAACGCCACACCACAGAGTAATACTTCTAGCGCGAATCCACTCACTACAGTCACAACCGCAGTGGACTATAAAGACGGTGCTTATACAGGCAAAAGTAGTGATGCATTCTACGGGTATGTGCAAGTGCGCGCAACAATCTCAGGTGGTAAGTTGAGCAATATTACCATCCTAGATTATCCCCAAGACCGTGATAATTCAGTCGAGATTAACAACAGTGCACTTCCACAACTAAAACAAGAAGCGATCCAAGCGCAAACCGCACAAATTGACGGTGTCTCGGGCGCAACCGACACCAGCCAGGCATTCAAAGAATCACTGGGCGACGCGCTCGCACAGGCGAAGGCCTAACGTGATAAAAGAAACGCGGCTTATTATGGGCATGCCAATTATACTCATGACACCTGATGAATTAGTATTGCGCGAAAATATCGAAGAAGTCTTCTCGTTTTTTACCTATGTTGATAAAACGTACAGCCCATTCATTGAATCGAGCTTAGTGTCGCGTATTAGTAGAGGCGAAGTAGACGAGCCGGAATATTCCAATGAGTTGCATGAAATACTGGCAGTTGCTAGACAAACAAAACACGAAACAAATGGATATTTTGATGTATGGCACAAAGGCGATTTCGACCCTTCAGGCATCGTGAAGGGTTGGGCGATTGCTGAGGCGGCGAAGATCATCGGCAGATATACAAACGACTTTTACATTGAAGCGGGCGGCGATATTCAGGTGGGCGGAGCGAACGAAGAAGGCGGCCCATGGCAGATTGGCATACGGAACCCTTTTGATCGGCACCAAAATATCAAAGTAGTTGCCCTCAAAAATAGTGCAATTGCTACATCAGGAACGGCAATTCGTGGACAGCATATCTACGACCCAGTCGATAACAAAAAGCTCAATGAAATTGTGTCGATTAGCGTTATTGCCTCCAATATCATCGATGCCGATCGTATGGCAACGGCTGCCTTTGCCATGGGTGTAAAAGGTATTTATTTTATTGAACAGCTTGGTGGGTATGAAGCGTGCGCTGTGACGAGCGATAAAACAACGATTACGACAACCGGCTGGCAGAAGTATGAGGAAAACGAATGAATTACGTAGATAACATGATTAATCGTATTACGATGTATCGGTTCCTAATATATTACCTGTGCGGCCTGCTGCTCGTGGCAATGTTCTTTGGTGCTATCGGTACACTTGCGTACCCACCACAGATGATTCTGCTCTCTGCGTCAATTACTGTTGGCGTATGTTACGCAGTAAATTATGTATTTGCTAAGATCTACGATGCACCGAGTAATACTGAATCCGCATTAATTACAGGATTGATTTTATCGCTCATCATCACTCCGATGTCGTCACAGAAAGGACTACCATTTCTTGTTGCTGCATCAGGGCTCGCGATTGCGTCAAAGTATATTATTGCAATCGGAAACAAACACATATTCAATCCGGTAGCTATTGCGGTAGTGCTAACGGCATTTGGCCCCGGCGAATCAGCGAGCTGGTGGGTTGGGTCTGTCGCACTGCTGCCATACGTAATAGCCGGCGGACTATTAATCATCCGCAAGATCCGACGTGCCACAATGTTTGCAATTTATTTTGTAGCAGCAATTTGTTCGGTAATAATAATGGCGGCGGCGACAAATCACGATATAGTCACTAATTTTCAGGCTACATTGCAGCATTCATCACTGTTCTTTCTCGGTTTCGTTATGCTTACCGAGCCATGGACATCACCATCAACAAAGCGCCACCGGTATATCTATGCGACAATTGTAGGTTTGTTGTTCTCGCCACTTATACAAATCGCTGGTATTTACTCAACCCCAGAACTCGCGTTAATACTGGGTAATCTCTACGCTTTCCTTGTAACGCCGATCGCCAAAACGAAAGTGCGTATAATTCACCGCACGATGTATGGTGCGAATACCGAGGATATCGAATTAGCCCCAGAACACCCATTTTTATATAAACCAGGGCAATATATTGAAATGACATTACCGCATCACGGCAGCGATGCACGTGGCGCCAGGCGCTACTTCACGCTTGCATCATCGCCGACTGAAGATACATTACATCTAGGCGTGCGTTACTACAATAACGGTAGTAGTTTTAAAGAAACTTTACATACCAGTGAAAATGCGCTCATGTCATTTGGACAAGTTGGCGGTGATTTTACTCTGCCAAGCGATGCCAGCGCTAGACTTGCGTTTATTGCTGGCGGTATCGGCGTTACGCCGTTTAGGAGCATGGTGAAATATTTATCAGATACAAACGACCAACGGTCTGCTATTTTATTATATGGCGAGCGAAGTGCAAGCGATGTTGCATATAAAGAGATCTTCGAGGAAGCGCGCGCAAAAATAGGACTGACAACAAAATACATCTTGAGCGCCTCATTGCAGACTCAAGATAATGAAATTCTTGGAAATATTAGTAGAGAACTTATCGAACGCGAGATCCCAGATTACGCATCACGAATGTTCTATATTTCCGGTTCACAATCAATGGTGCAAGGGGTAAGGCGAGAGCTTCGCGCAATGGGAGTTGCGCGGCGAAATATTAAAGCAGACTACTTCTTCGGCTACGCATAGTAAGCATATGTAGTATGATTAAAGTATGGATATATTCATTGTATTTTGTGCGAAGTATCTCATTATTATCATTGGGCTACTTGCTCTCGGCTATTGGCTTACACTGCCGCGCAAGCAAAAGACAGAAGTACTCATCATGGGGGCTGTTACCGGCATCATAGCGTTTATTCTCGCCAAGACAGGTAGCGCCATGTTCACAGATCCTCGTCCATTTGTATCCGATGGAGTGACTCCCTTATTCGCCTATACTGCTGACAACGGCTTCCCCTCCGACCATACATTGTTGGGTATGATTGTGACGATGGCGCTACTGAGCGTATCTCGAAAATGGGCTATCAATCTATTTGTCCTGACGGTTATTGTCGGCGCATCACGTGTACTTGCAGGGGTTCATCACCCAGTAGACATTGTTGGCAGCATCGTATTTGGTGCTCTTGGTGGAGTAGTAGCCGTGTATGTTACGCCTAAGATTATCGACTGGCTCGCAACGTCAAGATACGCCAAATCACTTGGTCTTCATCACATTTCCAAGAAGAAAAAGTAACAAGCCATTACATTTTTCGCGGCCTCACACCCCTGTGAAAGGGGTGTCTTAGTATTTTGTTAAATAAAATACCTTGACAGGCATAGTAATATGATATACAATGCAGACATGATCGATACGAAATTAACGTCAGATCTTTTACGCGGGCACACCGACACGATGATTCTCAAGTTACTCATCGATGGCGATAGGTACGGGTATGAGATCACCAAGCACATCCTCGATGCCTCGGGTGGCGAATACGAGCTGAAAGAAGCCACGATGTATTCCAGTCTCAAGCGCCTCGAAACCGATGGCCGCATTTCCTCGTACTGGGGTGACGAAAGTCAAGGTGGTCGACGCAAATATTACCATATAACCGAAAGTGGCCGGGAAGTTTACGATACGAATATCACTACCTGGAACGCAGCCAAGAAAATCTTAGAAAAATTATTGTAAGGAGAACGAAATGAACGACAAGCTTATACAATTTCTCGATAACGCATTTAAGCCATACGGCAATTTCCCAGCACGCAAAGACGTCGAGCAAGAGTTGCTGGCAAACTTAACTGAAAAGTATAGTGACCTCAAGCGCGATGGCAAAAGTGACGAAGAGGCATACCAATTAACAACTGAATCGTTCGGCGACGTATCGGAAATCATGGAGCAGGTCGCTCCTGAAGAGCACGCCCGCGAAACCCGCAAGCAAGATTTACGTAAAACAATCGTTGACAGCATCAAAGACACTTTCGGCATAGGCGACACATCTCGCTTCCGCGCATCAGCGCTTGAAGAATCAGATCTTGCAGATGTAAACCTTCGTGGTGCAGATTTTAGTATGAGCGCGATGATGAAGAGCAACTTCAACGGTTCACAGCTACAAAATGCTAAATTCAAAGCTGCAGCACTGAAGGGCTCAACATTCACTGGCGCTGACCTCACTGGCGCTGAATTTAACAGCAGTGACATCCAGGAGTCAGACTTCACAAACGCGAACCTAGAAGGCGCCACACTCATCAGCTGCGCGCTTAAGGGCGCAAACTTTAACAGTGCCAATCTTACGAATACCGTATTTAAGCATTCAGACCTCAGCGAAGTAGTATTTGATGGTCACATGCTAAACGGTACAGTATTCGACGGTGCAGGTCTTAAAAATACATCATTCCAGGGCGCAACGCTCGTGAATGTATCATTCCATCACTCACGGGTTAAGTACACAATTTTCGACGGTGCGACAATGGATAAAACAACCAACGCATTGTTAAAGGGCGCAAAAGCAAACCTTGATAACGTAACAGTGGAGTAACATTCAGTGAGTACAATTACGGTAAAAAACTTAACTAAAGCCTACGGCAAACAGCAAGTGCTCAAGGGCGTAGACTTTACTGTCGAAGAGGGTAAGATTTTCGCTCTTCT
>DATIIX010000091.1:0-1709 GCA_035479175.1 Saccharimonadales bacterium (SeqCode)
CCTGATCAAACCGCCAAGGTAGCTGGCGATGACGGAATGTATATAAGCGGTCAAGGTTCGTCCCACCAAGTCGCACCTGATCTTGCAAAACACTACAGCCTTAAATCTACCAAAATACAATCCGACGTTACTGCTATTTCAAATGCAGTTAAAGGTGGATCGTACGTAATTATGTCAGGCACAGGATCACTACCATTTACTAGTAGCGGTCACTATATTCTCATTCGCGGTGTTACAGCAGATGGCAAATGGAAGATAGCCGACTCAGCCCACAAGGACACTAATAACACAGCGTTTAGCCCATCAACAATTCTCAGTATGGCGTCAGAAGATAGTATGTACGTCATTAGTAAATAAGCGAGGTAGCCATGGATATAAAAAAAAGAAACCTACTGATCATCTTCGGCTTTATCATGCTTTCAGCGCTCTCAGGACTTGCGGCGTATGGATTCTATAATAATAACCGGTCAACAACAAATGGGGCTACCGTAAAACCAACCAGTACGCAAAAAGTCGATCCCGTTACTAAGCAGGTAATCGATGACGGATCTGATCAAACGCCAGAAACGTACGGCCAAAATCCCGCCAAGCCAGTGCTTATTGGCTTCGCAGCATTACTCGATCAAGGCATTACTCAGAACGACCTTACCGCATTCCAAGGCGGCATCTCGAACTACTTCGTGAGTGCCGGCAACACGTATCCACCAGCATCAGTCGTTGTATTCTCAAATGCTGCGTGCGGAGTACCCCTTAGTGACGGTTCAGTAGACTGCTCCTACAAATTAACAGTAAACGACAAAACGAAGATCGACGGAGCATTCAAAACCGATGAGAATGGTCATATCACGATCGGCCTCACCCAGGACGGTAAAACTATTTACCATACCACAATCGACGAAAACGCTAGCTAAAGTGAGATATGTTGACTCGCCTCATGCGCCTCAGTCGAAGTAATTATCACCTGGCTATCTGTCAAAGTAGTCAGAAGTTGCTTTTGTCGTTGCTCGTCTAGCTCCCCAAACACATCATCAAGTAGTACGATTGGGCGCTGATCGGTATATTCAAATAACACATCCACTTCAATATATTTCAATGCCAATATGATCGTTCGCACCTCACCTCGCGATGCGGTTGTGTCAGATGGCTTATCGGCAAGTATCACTGAGAAATCATGGCGATGCGGCCCAACTGAGGTGCTACCAAGAATCCTATCGCGCTCGAGGGAGCTGTGCATTCGGGTCATTAATGATTGTGCGGTATGTTCGCCATGATTAAAGTATTCTACATGAATTTCCGCATTATTCTTAGCAATCTTACGGTAGTACTGCTCAATTTGCATATTCACCCTGGCGACATATTGTTCGCGGGCTGCAATAATTCGCGCCCCCAAATTGCTCAAAATCACATCCCACGAAAACAATTGGTCCTGGGTAATACCCGGCTGCTTGAGTAATTTATTACGCTGCGCCAAAACGCGCTCGTACCGTCGCACATCACTGCCATATTGCGTATCATACTGCGCGACCACCCCATCAAGGTATTTGCGCCGCCTTGAGGGCGAGCCACCAATCAGCCGTGTATCATCAGGCTGAAATAGAACCACTGGGTAACGAAACCTCCCGAGCAACATCTTGTTTGTCTTATCATCAATAGTGAACTGTTTCTGTTTTTTCTCACCCCGATTATCAAATGTTGCGATACGCTTCTGT
>DATIIX010000092.1:0-2690 GCA_035479175.1 Saccharimonadales bacterium (SeqCode)
GGATACGACCCAAGCTCCCTGGTAGGGGAGAACACGTACGAAACACTGCGTCGTGTCACATTGCACGGCGACAACACGCCCATCGCTGTCGTCATCGGCAGCCACACCTACAAGGTTACTACAACCTCGTAGCCACCCCCCGCGACCCGCGCCGGCGAGACACCCCGTCTCCCGAGTGTGGGTGGCGGGGTGTTTTCATATAAATATGCTATACTAGTCATAATACATTGGAGTAGCCACGAGAGGTTCCGGGAAAAGCCTGTTAGCAGTCGCTTTCCTTGACTGCTAGTGCTATAATGAATGGTAATTAATCGACTGATAAATGGGGAATATCTACCGAAATGAATTGGCGAATCGTCTTGCGCTCACTTAAAAATCGCGACATGCAAAAGCGTCTCAGCATTGTGCTTGGGCTACTTATTGCATACCGCTTTATGGCACACATTCCAGTGCCGCTCGCAAATCCTACCGAGCTAAAGAATATCATCGATAACGTCGTAAGCGGCAGCAACTTTGGTGGTTTCCTAAACCTTATGAGTGGTGGCGCACTCGCCCAGATTAGTGTGATTTTGGTAGGTCTAAACCCGTTCATTACCGCGAGCATCATCACCCAGTTACTCACTAAGGCCATTCCTCGCCTTGAAGAGCTTCATAAAGACGGTGAATCAGGCCGTCGCAAGATTAACCAGTGGACACGTATGATTACCGTGCCGCTCGCTATTGTTCAATCAATTGCCTTTATTTACATCCTTCGCCAATCTGTACTTGCAGCAAGTACAACGGGCACGGTAAGCACCACGCCAACTGAGTGGGTAATCTCTGTTGCAGCTATGACCGCTGGCTCAATCCTCTTGATGTGGGTTGGTGAACTTATTACTGAGCAAGGTATCGGTAACGGTATTTCGCTCTTAATTTTTGCCGGTATTATCAGCCAGATTCCGAATATGTTTGGCACCCTTATTAGCTCACTATTCGACACAAAGTCAGGCTCGCTCAGCGTCTTTGGCTGGTTTAATCTCCCAGTTAACCCAACAATATTCTGGGTCGTTCTCAGTATCCTGTTGGCTGGGCTCGTCATACTGTATATATTGGTCAAAATTAATGAAGCCCAACGTATCATTACAATCAACTATGCCAAGCGTGTGGGCGGCAACACCAGCTATGGCGGCATCAAAAGCATCCTGCCAGTGAAACTAATCGCAGCCGGTGTGATTCCGGTCATCTTCGCCGTAGCGTTCTTGAGTCTCCCCGCATTTATTGGCCAAGTAATGAAAGCAATGCCAAACGGCAACCACGAGCTCGCGGCAAACCTCGTTAAATGGTTCCAAGCGCCATCAGCTACAACATTCGCTAATGCCGATTGGGCAAGTCTAATTTACCCAATTGCATATTTCGTACTTGTGATTGCATTCACATATTTCTACACTGGTATCGTATTTAATTCGAACGAAATCGCCGAGAATCTGCAAAAGCAAGGTGGATTTATCGAGGGTGTTCGCCCAGGTGCACAGACAGAAAAATATCTTACAAGCATGGTGAACCGTCTCGTATTCTTCGGTTCGCTCTCGCTTGGCCTTATCGCTATTATGCCATTTGCTGCAGATTATATATTCGCCCAACTAGGCCTGAATATGGCGAACATCTCAATTGGTGGTACTGGACTTTTGATTGTTGTACAGGTAGGTCTTGAAACATTGCGTCAGATTAACTCCCGCGCGTTGATGGTCACATACGACGATTACAAATAAAGAGCACTCATTGACAAGGCAAAGAGGAATGCTATACTGAATATAGCTTCAAGGGGCACTGAAAAAGTGGCCCATGCCTCTTTACTTTACGAGCATTTTCAACTATAATACGGGATTGTATATCTATGGCGAGTCAAAAGGAAGTCATTAAACTAAAAGGTAAGGTAGTGGAAGCGCTGCCTAATACTCAGTTTAAGGTAGAACTAGAGAATGGCCTAAGTATTATCGCTCACATTAGCGGCAAGATGCGCAAGCATTATATCCGCTTAGTACCAGGCGATACCGTGGAAGTCGAGTTAACCCCATACGATCTTACGAAGGGTAGAATCGTCTTCCGCGCACGAGATTAATAACGCAGTAGTATCGGCCCGATATCACCGATAATACTCACTAATGCAGGTTTTTCCTGAAGGAGTTTTTACGCTCATGAAAGTTCGTGCGAGTGTCAAAAAGATCAGCCCAGATGACCAGCTGGTCCGCCGTAAAGGGCGCCTCCGTGTCATCAACAAGAAAAAACCTAAGAACAAGCAAAGGCAGGGTTAAGCATGGCTCGAATCTCTGGGGTTGTTATTCCCGCAGAAAAGCAAGTGCAGATCGCTCTTACGTATATTTACGGTATTGGGCCAAAGCACTCTCGAGACATCCTTGCGGCGGCTAAAATTGAGCCGACCACTCGGGTGAAAGATCTCACCGAGGCTGAAGAGCAGAAACTTCGTGACATCATCGACAACGATTATGTCACTGAAGGCGATCTCGGGCGCCTGGTGGCTAACAATATTAAGCGTCTAAAGGACATCAATGCCTACCGTGGCCTCCGCCACAAGGCAGGTCTGCCAACTCGTGGCCAGCGTACTCGTACGAATGCACGAACTCGCAAGGGTAAAGCAGTTGCAGTCGGTGGCGCACAACCTAAAGCAGCAAGTAAGACCTAGGAAAGGACTA
>DATIIX010000093.1:0-3886 GCA_035479175.1 Saccharimonadales bacterium (SeqCode)
TCCCAACATACATGCACCCAGCGCCAATTACATAAGGCGTCGAAACCAACACCACAAGACCGGGGATCAATTGCGCCAAACCACTGATAACGCCACTGCCTATATTAAATATAACTATACCAGCTGCCAGCCAATAATATGCTATTTTCAGGCCGCTTTTAAAAGTCTTAAGACTTGATAAAAAATACCACAACGCTACTGCTTGTGTAAGGGTAATTGCGAATCCAACAGCGATACTATAACTCAAGCCAATTGCTTTTGCCGCGGGGAATAAAAAGAAGGCCGAGGATGAAATCAAGCCTATTACTATCAGTAGTATGATAAATTTCTTGTTTGCGCTCATAATCTACCCGGATCTTCTTATACCATTGACCTAAGCATAAATGTTTTGTCGTATGCGGTCAAGTAAAGCCATGGTATTATATGTCCATATTCCATCCGGTACTTCGCGGTACACTCGAGATGCTGATCAGCTCGGGTATCGAGGCCCTGAGTGACTGGACGTGCGGGGCTTGGTGACGATATGGATCTCCCTTCGCAGCCGATCTGATCTAGGTCGTTAGGTTTTACGCATTAGAACCAAGCCATTTTAATATATTCTGAGCTACGTTATGATAACAGTATGCGGTTGGCTCATATACGTCAAAAAGGAACTTTCAACGAACCGGTGTGGCATGTGCTTGTTGTGCTCACCGTGGCCATAGTTTTACAGGCAGCGCTCAATAACCAGCTAACGTTCGGTTTTAAGTATGTCATTATCGCACTCGAGGTAGTCTTGTTCGTGATTCTCAGTACGTTTTTCCTGCCACTAGCGTGGCGGCGCATCGTGGCAATTGCACTGTTGGCATTGATTTCAGTGGCTAACATGGTGTCTCTTAGTGTCGTGATCGCAGCACTTATCGGTAGCGCGCAGGTGAACGGGCACGAACTGCTATTTTCAAGCGTGGTGATTTATCTCACGAACGTGATTGTTTTTGGGCTTTGGTATTGGGAATTAGATAACCAACGTACGAACGTGGATGATTTTCAGTTTCCACAGCGTGCGGGTGAAACCTCCCAGAGGCCTACGTTTCTGGACTATCTGTATGTTTCTATTACGAACGCCAGCGCCTTTAGCCCCACCGATACGCTGCCGCTCACGCACCGGGCAAAATATCTCATGGCACTCCAGTCACTTACGTCGCTGGCAATCGTTGTGCTCGTAACGGCTCGAGCGGTGAATATTCTTAGTTAGCCTTACGTGGTCAATCTACAAGTATCCGGCGGACGTCTGGCGAAAGTGTCGTCAAGAGATTATAGGTGAATAACCCATGCTGTTTTGCGGCGTTAGCGATGCTGTTTTTGTTTTTCCCGTCAGAGCTAAACACAATGGCTTCATCGCCTACTTTTGCCGTCATTCCGTCAAGGTTGATCATGGTATGGTTCATGCAGACGCGACCGACGATGACGGCATACGACGCGCCGAGCTTTACGATGCCCGCATTGCTGAATGTGCGGGGCATACCCTCGTAGTATCCCAATGGTAATACGCCAATCCGCATGGCCTTAGGGGTGGTGAACGTATAGTTATAGCTGACCTGGTCGCCCTTATCTAGATAGATCGTTTTGGTGATTGTACTTATAAGCTGGAGGGCGGGCCGGAGGCCTACTAACTTTGAGTGCTCTAAATGTCCAGGCGAAAACGGGTTGATGCCGTAGAGGCCGATACCTAGTCGCATGGCGGTGGCGTATTTGGACTTTGCCTTTAAGCTGCCAGCTGTTTGGGCAACATGGAACATTGTTGGTGAGGCGCCAGCCATGCGGACTGTCTCGACACATTCATCGAAGATCCGAACGGCGTTTTCTACCGTTTCGGCGTTATTGCCGTCACTATCGGCAAGATGACTCATGACCCCCTCTAGTCGGAGATTCGGATAACTAAGAATAAGACTTGTTAACTCCGAAAGCTCGGTCTTTGCCGCACCATAGCGGTTCATGCCGGTATTACATTCAAGGTGAACGACAACGTGTTTGCCAGTTTTCCCGAGTGCACGTATTGCTGCTTTGTCCTGCACGACAAAGGCGAACTGGTCATATGTTAACTTGGCGAAGTTCTCGGGCTTTATTGCGCCCATGACAAGCACTGGTTGCTGGCTGACTTTGCGGACTCGTAGTGCTTCAAAGTAGCCGTCAACGGCAATGTAGGGCAATGATTGGTCCTTTAGTGCTGTCGCTACCTGTTCGATGCCGTGGCCGTAGGCGTTGCCTTTCAATACCGGGATAACCTGCTTGCCCGAAAGTGCTGCGAACAAGTCAAAGTTATGGACTAGAGCACTTTTTGATACTTCGATTCGATTGTGGGTTGCAAAGTCTTTTTCAAAACTGGAGATAAATCGATCGATTGTCGTGCGAATAGTCATATACTTATCTTACGCTGGTTAACGCGACTGTAAAAGCCGGGTATTCCGACGTATGATGAGTGCGTAGAGGATATAGTGGTCGAAGCGCCGCTACATATGATGTTGGCGTGGTGCAGTCTATGCTCAATGACGAAATACCAACACTAGGCTAAAACACATGTAAGTGTCATAATTAAGTCATGACAAATATGCCGCAATTGCATCGGGTAACACGTATACGGGGTGAGCTGGCATTGCACCCAAATATTACAAAGGTTGTCGAAGGCTTTTTTGAACATCCCGAGCGTGCCGAAACGGGGAAACTATACACAACAGCCCAATTGATCGTTGACCAAGGTGATTACCAGGGGCGTCGTTATGACCGACAACTAAGCGACTGGGAGCGGTCGATGGCATTAAAACGAATGGCATCGCAAATATTTAGAATCGGACCGCCGTTGCAATTATACGAAGGGTCTGTAATGGGTCGGCTGCAGTTTAGCGTCCATCCAGATGATAAGCAAGGCCTAACTGAATTTCGTGAACACTTGGCGGAAATCGGTGGCATCGAACCTGTTCCTGCTGACGATATGCTGTACCTAGAGCTTTCCAGGGGCGCCTTGGCAAAAAACGCCGCGACACGACGTGAACAACGCGACGAAACGCTGGGCAAACTTGCCTCTATGTTGCGTCACCCGACCGCTGCCACACACCTAACAGCCACGAACTTGCGTATGGTTACTAAAGATATGACTCGTCGCCTGATGGCCGAACCCGATGCGGCATAAGCGTTATACTATATGAAAAATTGTTAAGTTCATAGTTGCCTTCCTGCAAAGCGTCTAATCACCCTTGTTAAGGTAACGGTTTCTTATAGTAAGTAGGCGCAAGGTCTATTCAGATTGATAAAAGATGAAATCATTGGGGTTCAGCATGTGACAAATTCTAGGAGGAGTATAATAAGAACAGTAGGCGTAGGAGGTATCTATTTCGGTATGCCGATGGGAGATGTATGCACGATGAAAATCTAGTGACAACCCTAGCTCAAAAACAGAGGGCAGTTAGAGCAATCTACATCTCGTCGTATATTCCACGTAGGTGCGGCATTGCCACCTTTACAAAAGACCTAACAACGGCAATCAATAATCTAAATCCCCATGCTCTCTCCGAAATCATTGCTGTATTAGATGATATTGAGTACTCGTATCCGTGGGAGGTTAAGACACGCATCTCGCAGCAGAATCTGAGTGATTATATTGATGCTGCACGCTATATTAACCGTTCATCTACTGACATTGTCAATTTGCAGCATGAATTTGGCCTCTATGGAGGTGAAGACGGGGAGTATATTCTTTCGCTCATTGACGATCTCGAGCGGCCACTTATTACAACGTTTCATACGGTTTTGCCTGACCCAGATGAGCATAAGGCCTACATTATGAGGCGTATTATCGATAAATCCGCTGCAGTTGTAGCTATGACAAATGAATCTCTGCAGACGCTCATTA
>DATIIX010000094.1:0-2609 GCA_035479175.1 Saccharimonadales bacterium (SeqCode)
ATCACTGGCATCCTTTGCTTTGTTTGTGTCAACAAAACATGCCTTTGCGCCCTTAATGATTCCGTTTTCGGTGCTTTTTGGCAAGTGTGCGTCGGCAAGACTCGAGCGGACGCTTGGCTCAGCTGATGCAAAGCTTGCTGGCGCACTCGTAACGAGCTGACCGAAGAAAAATACACCGATCAGTGCCGTACCGATTGCACCACCGAGCTGCTGAATAGCATTCATCACACCAGACGCGCTACCGGCATGCCTTGAGTCGACATCAGTAAGCACCACTGAGAACATTGGCGACATGATAAGTGCCATACCCGCACCCGTCACGAGAAGGCCTGGGATAAATTCCCACGGCTGCGTGTCGAGCCCATGCCAATGAACAAAGAAGTAGATGAGGCCAAGGCCTATTGCCATGATAATTGTACCAAGCGTCATGGTGTAGCGACCGAGCTTTGGAATAAGTTTCTGACTAAAGACTGCCATCACTACAGAAATACCAATCGCCGTTGGAATACCCGTGAGGGCTGCTTTGATCACTTCGTACCCAAGGCCTACCTGCAAAATAAGGGTAAACGGCAGGAAGAAGCCAATCATTGCACCTTCGAAAATGATGTTCACAATGAGGCCAGTCACGAATGTACGAGTTTTCATAAGTGCCGGAACGACAAGCGGAGAGCCGTCTTTTTTCTCTTTAACGCCCTGCCACCATATAAACAATCCAAGGACAGGAACGGCAGCCGCCATCATTGCAAAACACCACACTGGCCAGTCATAGTCTCGCCCTTCAATAAGCGGGAAAACGAAGAGGAACATGGAGACAACCACAAGAAGCGTGCCAACGAGGTCAAGCTTTAATGGGTGTGGAGATTTGCCGTCAGGTAAGTATTTCGCAGCCATAAAGAGGGCAAAGATACCAACAGGAACGTTAATTAGGAAGATTGGACGCCATGTAGAGCCAGCAATATTGAAGTGGATAAGAATACCACCGATGACAGGACCAAGACTTGCCGCAACGCCGGCAAGGGCGCCAAAGATACCCATCACGCCGCCGCGTTCACTTGGCTTGAACATTACCTGCATCAAGCTCATCACCTGCGGCACCATGAGTGCTGCCATACCACCTTGCAAAAGTCGCGCCGCAATCAGCACTTCAGAGTTACAGGCAAGGCCGCTTAGCAAACTTGCAAGCGTGAACCCCCCTACACCCCACATAAAGAGTTTCTTGTAGCCGAATACATCGCCCATACGGCCCCCAGTAATCAGTAGCACGGCGAAGCTTAGTGCATACCCAGCGATAAGCCACTGGATAGTTGCGTAACTCGCGCCAAGATTCTCACGAATTGACGGGATCGCAATATTAACAATAGTGTTGTCGAGCAAGTCCATGACAAACGCCAGCGCCACGATAGTAAGCGCGACAGTTCGTTCACGGTGTGTCAATTTACTGGCGTGGTGGTGCGCCGAGTCAGTAGGGTGTTCCGACATGTGTCTCCTTTTATTTACGGTATCAATTATTTAGTATGCCAACTACTTATTATACAGATATAGTAAGTAGTATTTAATGTAAAAAGTACATCGATTAACTACGTTCGAGAACGTGGATTCGATCATGCCCAAGCCCATAATGGTGGGCGATTTCATGCCATAAGGTGCGTTTGATTTGCTCGAAGAACGAAGCCGCATCGTGAGCGACAATCATGATAGGACGCTTGAATATAGTGATTTTATCTGGCAATACGCCGCTGTAGCTTGTTGAGAACCGAGAGGTCTGTGGGATACCCTCGTATAGACCAAGAAGCAGTTGATTTGGGCCAACATGGTTTGCAACCAACTGCTCGGGTGTTGGCTCATCAGCATAGGTAATCGCAACATTATCAAGACCTCTAATATATTCCTGCGGCAATTCGAGCATCGCTCGCTGGATTAGCTGGTCAAATTCGTCATCGCTTACTAGCTGCATTACTTATCCATCATAGCAACTTACCCACTCGCTTGTCTATTTGCCTCTTATCTAGTAAAATAGAACGAAGTAAAGCCTCTAGGCTACACCGTCAATGCCGTATACGACGTAAATGATGCGACATCACCAATGTGGCTCTTTAGCTCAGTTGGTAGAGCAGAGGCCTGAAGAGCCTCGTGTCACTGGTTCAAGTCCAGTAGGAGCCACCAAGAAAAGTAACTCACGAAAGTGGGTTATTTTTTTATAAGCGACATGAGAGTGATACCTTTATAGGTAACATCGACTTTATTTGCGAGCGCATCTTTATTCTGCCATTATTGGAGAATATGAAACGGCCAGAACGTATCGCCGGGGCTATCTACGATGTTGATGACACCTTGCTCGTGAGCCAGCCAACCGAGAATCCCCTTAGTAATCTTCATCAAGTCGCCAGACTTGCAGCACTGCATACGATCGTCGATAAATACGACTACTGTACGCAACTTCGCGACGTAGGGCCGCAGAAAAATTTCGACAGCTTTGCCGCCTCTCCGGTCCATACAATCTTCGGCGCCTTTCATACTCTGTTAAAAACCGAGGCATTCTCGCGGGCGAGGTCGACCCGATGCACCCACTTATCCTGGAGCTCGTTGCTCTTAAAAATGAAGAGTACGGT
>DATIIX010000095.1:0-4050 GCA_035479175.1 Saccharimonadales bacterium (SeqCode)
TCACCGCCAGATAGCGTGCTCAGTGGCTGCCCAAGGGTAAGGTAATCAAGCCCAACATCAAACAGCGCCTGCAATTGCTTTGTCACGGCAGGATTTTCAAAGAAGCTCACCGCATCCGCAATCGTCAAATCAAGCACCTCAACGATATTTTTGCCATGCCATTGGTACTGCAAGACTTCTTCTTTGTATCGTTTGCCTTCGCAAATCTCACAAATTGTTTTCGCCTCCTCTATGTACGCTGCCTCGACAGCAACATAGCCAGTGCCTTGACAGTTTTCACAGGCGCCCTTTGAATTAAAGCTAAACAGGCTCGCATCAACGTCGTTTTCTTTCGCAAAACTCTTACGAATCTCATCCATGACACCCGTGTACGTAAGTACATTAGAGCGACTGTTCGCAGCGACCGGGGACTGATCAATCACAATCGAATCCGGGTGCTGCTTTACGAATGTTTGGTTAATCAACGAGCTTTTACCCGATCCTGCCACTCCAGTTATAGCGGTAAGCACGCCAGTTGGAATAGAGACATCCACATTATGCAGATTGTTAGCGTGCGCATTTTCGATGCGAATTTCACCCGTTGGTGTGCGAACGTCATCCTTTAAATCAAGGTGCTGGCTCAGCGCCTTACCCGTAAGCGTGTCAGATTTCAACAAGCCTTCGTAAGTGCCCTCAAACATAATCTCACCGCCTCGCGACCCCGCCCCGGGGCCAACATCAATAACATGATCGGCAACCTTAATCACATCAGGGTCGTGTTCAACCACAATCACCGTATTGCCATTATCGCGCAGTTTTTTAAGAAGCTCATTTAGACGATGAACATCGCGTGGGTGTAGCCCCACACTTGGCTCATCAAAAATGTACATTACGTCGCTCAATGTGCCGTTAAGATATTTCACAAGCTTCACACGCTGCGACTCGCCACCAGATAGCGAATCGGTCGTACGATCTAGACTGAGATAGTTAAGTCCAATTTCATTCAGGTGATTCAATCGGCCGCGAAGCATCGCAACAAGCTTCGTAACTGAGGAATCTTCAATGACGTCAAGCGCCTCAAGCAAGGCATCAATCTGCATCGCATTGTAATCAGCAATATTATGGCCGTTAATTTTGCTCGCCAGCGCCGTTTGATTCAGCCGTGCGCCATGGCAAAGCGGGCAAGGGGCCATTGCCATAAATGGCTTCACGGCCTTTTGCGTGCGCTCCGACATCGCTGAAAGATCGCGCGTAATATACTTAGTCGCAAAGCGGCGCGCAACACCCTCGTAGGTCATGTTGATACCAACACCTTCGAGCTTCACTTTACGTGTCTCACCATACAGCAATTCGTTCATCTCGGCATCGGTGTAATCTTTCAGCCTCTTATCTGGGTCAATCCCGGTGGCTGCAACTACTTGCTTCCAGTACCAACCGTCAACTCCATAATCAGGCAATTGAATCGCACCCTCATTCAGCGACAGAGAAGTATCAAGTGCTGCTTCGACATCAAGCCCCATATTGCTGCCAAGCCCCTTACATTCGGGACACATACCTGCGGCATTATTAAACGAAAACATATACACTTGTGGCACATTTGGCTGACCAATACGTGAAAACAAGCGACGAATCAGCGGCGCAATATCAGCGACCGTCCCGACAGTAGAGCTAGAGCCGCCACCAAGCTTGCGCTGGTCTACAATAATCGGCATGTTCAGGTTTGCAATACTATCAGCCTCCGGTTGCTTTACCTTTGGCAAAAAGGTGCGCACAAACGCGCTGAAATTTTCGTTCAGCAAACGCTGGCCTTCTGCAGCAACCGTATCAAACACAATTGACGATTTGCCAGATCCGGACACACCAGTAAAAATCGTGATCTTACGTTTTGGTATTTGCAGGCTCACATTTTTAAGGTTATTCTCACGCGCGCCAACAATTTCAATATAGCCGTGGGTATGTTCTACCATTAGTTAAACTTCCTTAAAGTGAGGGTTATAAATTAATCCGAGTAACTGACCGTTTGGTCTCTTCACAGTCGCGACCATAATATCACCACCAGCCTCAGTCACTGGCTCGTAAATTTCACAGCCACTCGCAATAAAATGGTCAACAGCCTCATTTATATCATCTACACCAAAGTATGTGCGCGGACCATCTGCCATGTCACCATTCGGATCAAGACCGAGTTCATACCCACCAACATTAAACCCGACATAGAACGGCTGGTCAAAGTATGGCTCAACACCGAGCGCATCCGCCCACCATTGCGTATCAGCTTCTAAATTGTTTGATGGATAGATAAGTGTACGAAGGCCTAAAAGTTTCATACATCTATCGTATCAAACTTCGCTGCCGCATATAATGCACTCGTTGTTCTTGGGGCAAGTGTTCAATCGCATACCGTAGCGTTGTGCGCGGCATAGTCGTCGCATGAGTATCCAGAAATCACAGCAGGGTATCGCGGTTTACTCGCTTCCCAATTTCACGCAGCATCCAACCAACAGCCTTTTGAATCAAATCATGAGTATCGTGCAAAAGTATCTCGGCAATCACGAGCGCATCATCCGCCTCGCCCTGTTTAATGTAGGCAAATGTAGCGATCATGGCGATCCGGCGGTCCCAAACGTCCTCCGATAAGGCAAGAGGCTTCAATACGGCAAACTTATCTGGATTGTCCTGTAATTCTGGCCCAACAATAAACTCCGCACTACTATCAACTAAATCCCAGTTGTTCACATATGCCTTATGCGCAAGATAGAAATTATAAATTGCGGCACGCTCAGCAGGGTCACCCTTTTTATATTGATTCACCAATATAATCAGCGCCAACAATCGATCATCATGCCATTTGCTCGCAATAAGCTTATCGAGCTCGGTAAACGCCATCGCAGCAAAATGCTTCGCTACATCACGCGTCGCCGGTACGCCACATGCTAAAAAGACATCGCCCTCAGAGTATCCGCCAGGATATGCCTTAAAAAATCTTGCGGTCGATTCCACACGCTCGGGGCGAGAAAACATACGTAGTTCGCGCTGTGCATCCACTGCTGTCACGCTATTCGGCATGGTGCGGATCAAAACTCATATCCATCCACATTGGCTCAAGTGTATTGCCGTCAGGGTCTTGCACCTCAAGGCCAAACATACCATCCATGCCTTCGTTTAGTGCGGCCATATGCCAATCACCACCATTTTGCTTTGCAGTATCAGCAAAGCCTTGCACCGCCTCGCGACTATCCATGCTCAGCGCCACTAACGCGCCACTAGTATCCTGCGTGTTCGCAACAGTCTATCCTTCAGGAACTGGCCATAAAATTCACGGGTCAGCAGCATAAATACAATATCATCCGACCATTGTAGGGCGGCGGCGCGCTCGTCGCTGAACATCTCGTTCTTCGTAAAGCCAAGCGCTTCATAAAATTTCACTGATTTCTCTAAATCATTAACTGGGAAGTTAATAAAAACTTGTTTACTCATAGCACCCCCTCCATATTACTTACTTTTAGTATATACTATTACATATTATGATCCCACAGGATCCACTATGCGCATACGTTTGGACGGGCCAAACCGCTGACGCTTCTTGATTCAATAATTTATAAAGGAGACTCTAATGGATCGACGCATTACAACACGAGGCATTATCTACAAAAATGGTAAAATTTTCGCGCAAAAGCTCAAAAGAGGTGAGGGCGCAACCGACTATTGGTGTACGCCAGGTGGCGGGCTGGACCCACACGAATCGCTACAAGATGGGTTAGTGCGCGAAATGATCGAAGAAACAGGTGTATCGCCAGAAATCGGTAAGCTCCTATATATACAGCAGTATAGGGAAGAAAACGGCCGCGAATACCTTGAGTTTTTCTACCATATCATTAATGTTGATGATTACGAAACGATTGATCTCGCCAGCACTACCCACGGTGAAATAGAGGTTGCCGAATACGGTTTTGTCAACCCAAGCACAACAATAGTCTTACCAAAATTCCTCGGGGAAGTAGATATCGCGAGAGATATCAAGGCGGGGCTAGTACAAGAATTTAATTACTTGTAGCAGCAAAATTAAAGAGC
>DATIIX010000096.1:0-3492 GCA_035479175.1 Saccharimonadales bacterium (SeqCode)
ACCGAAAAAGTCGCCTTTGCCTCAGGTTCGTCAATACAAGGGAAAGCTTCACGGGCATGGTGACTCTCGAACTGTGTTGCGTAGAGCTCTTGGCGAACGCCGTCATGTACGAAATAGCAGGGGTAGAGTCCGTGCATTGCATCAGTAAGGTCAAGGCTGAATTCAATGGCTAAGGTAACTTGGCCAGGGGTATGGTGTGGAATGATAAGCTCGTCCGCATCTGGATCCAGTTTGAAATCCTTAACTTGGACACTATTTACGATGACACTACGTACAGTGAGTTCATGCGCATGTAAGCGGATGCTACTGGCACTTTTCTGCTCACCGCTAATGGTGACTTTGCCAAGTATCGTGCGATCTTCTTTTGCTTTTGTGAGATCCCAATGGATGTCATAGTGATGTGGAATAAACTGAGTATAAAGACGGGTAACAGGTTGCATACCATCCAGTATATACTAAAGATATGCGGAGTCAGCGAGTAGTAATCATGTTCGTGGCAGTACTAACTGCGCTTTTTTGGATGGCCATGCAGCAATTACAGATGACAGTACCAAAATCTATCCTTGAGGTAAAAAGTACGACACCAGCAGACAGCAAAAGCGCTCTCTCAGTGCTTGATGGCCTTGCCGTGAAAGGGCGTGCGCCAAAAACTGGATATGCACGGACGCAGTTTGGTAGCGGCTGGGCATCAAGTAATGGTTGTGATACACGTGAACGAATTTTGCAGAGAGATTTGCTAAATGCGGTCACCAGTGACGGCTGTAAAGTAATAAGCGGACTGCTCCATGACCCTTATACCGGCAAAGATATTACATTTACGCGAGGCATCGATACGAGTAGCGCGGTGCAAATTGACCACGTAGTCGCATTGGGTAATGCCTGGCAAACTGGCGCACAACAATTGACGACTACCCAGCGACAGCAACTTGCGAACGATCCACTTGAACTTTTAGCAGTAGATGGCCCGGCAAATCAACAAAAATCAGATGGCGATACAGCAACATGGTTACCAGCAAACAAACCATTCCGTTGCCAATATGTAGCGAGGCAGATTACTGTGAAGGTGAAATATACGCTATGGGTAACTGCGGCAGAAAAAGAGGCGATGCAGCGAGTGCTCACAACATGTCCCCATCAGCCTATAGCAAGTTAGACGCCACATGTTAACAAAAGGTTAAATAGCGCAAGCTTATTCTTGTCAGGGTTTTGAGGATCCTACATACTCTATCTAAGTGAGAACGAATGTGGAAGTCATTCGTGTTTTGTCGTGTTGCGTTGATATTCATTCTTGTGAAGTATTAGCTACATACATCTCGCACCCAAAGTGTGTCTTGGGTAGTCTTTATACAGCTAATTTATCGAAGGAGTTATGGAATGAATGATAATAACCATGCCAGCTTACCAATAGATGCTAATTTACTTGCTGTAGCCGATGCGCTCGTAGAAGCAGGGAACCTCGAGGCTTTACATGCTTTGCGGGGCGCACTCACAAAACTAATACTTGGCGACGTAACAAGTTCGAGTCTCGTTAAGATAAATGAATACGTCACAGAGGCCCTCAGTCTACTTGAGGACGGAAGAACACCTGAAGAAGTGAAAGTCTCGACAATTCGAGAATTGATCGACAAATAGAGACACCCCCAAGCCGACTTACTCCTAGGACAATGTCTCCATTGACAAATTTGCAGTGGTTTGATATCATAAAAAAGTAGTAATCCGGCCGGCAGGTCGGCATTTTTAATAATTAAGCATAGTCAACCTCTAGAGCGTCGCTGCAATCACAGTGACTTGAGGGAGAGGGCATTGAGTGACGAATTCATTTCGGAATCAGTGCGGAGGGTGAAGCCCTCCTAAAGAGAAAGGATAGTTATATGGACGACTTGAATATTAAGCAGTTGACACTTGCGGTTCGCTCAATTGCTGACGAAAAGAACCTCCCAGAAGAAACAGTTATGGACGTCATTGAGCAGGCAATTGCTGCTGCATGGCGTCGCGATAACGGTGAGCGCGACCAGAACGTTCGTGCAGAACTTAACATGGTTGACGGTACCGCTAAGGTATTCGTACAGCGTGAAGTAGTTGAAGATGTCGTAAATGACCTTACTGAAATCAGCCTTGAAGATGCGCAGAAAGTGAAATCCGATGCGAAGCTCGAAGACATTATTGAAGATAAGTTCGAAGTAACAAGTTTCGGCCGCGTAGCCGCACAGACAGCTAAGCAAGTTGTACTACAGCGCCTTCGCGAAGCAGAGCGTGAAGTCGTACTTGCTGAGTTCGAAGACAAAATCGGCACTGTTGTAACAGGTATTGTACAGCGCGTTGAGCCACGTGTCGTGCGCATTGAGCTCGGCAAAGCTACCGGTATCCTGCCAGGGAGCGAGCAAATCCAGGGTGAATTCTACAGTCCAGGCCAGCGCATTAAGGTATTTATCAAGGATATCGAGCGCGATAACCGTGGCCCGCAGCTCATCTTAAGCCGTGGCAATGAACAATTTATTGAATTCCTCTTCCGTCAGGAAGTCCCTGAAATGGAAACTGGTGCCGTCGAAATCAAGGGTATTGCCCGTGAAGCCGGTCGTCGTACTAAGCTTGCAGTAACGAGTACTGTGCCTGGTGTCGACCCGGTCGGTACATTCGTTGGTGGTCATGGGACGCGTGTGAATGCAGTCATGAACGAAATCGGCGATCAGGAAAAGATCGACATTATTACATTTGACGAAAACCTCGACACGTACATCCGCAACGCCCTCAGCCCAGCTGAAGTGGTGAAGGTTGAAATCGACAAAGACGAAAAGCGTGCCAAGGTATTCGTCACTGAAGACCAACAAAGCATCGCAATTGGCCGTGGTGGCCAGAACGTCCGTCTCGCGAGTCGTCTTACTGGCTATGAACTCGACATTGAGACCGCTACAGCAAAGCAGACTGAAAAGAAGCCAAAGAAGAACATCGAAGACGATCTCTTTAGCGCTATTGAAGGTCAGAACGAAGAAGACAAATAGTCCTCTAGAAGTTTTACAAAATGCCCCACCTGTCAGTTGGCGGGGTATTTTGTTTACCTAAAATAAAGTTAGCACTCTGAGTTGACGAGTGCTAATTATGTGCAGTATACTGGACGTATAGGGCCAATAAACCCTGAATGGAGAGCATTTATGCCAGAAGATTTTGCAGATTTTATTTCACACTTAACAGATAATGCACGAATGAGCGTCCAATACGCTGATGCTATTGCACGTGGCAATGGTAGCGCATACATAGGTACCGAACATCTATTACTCGGTGTCCTTGCGCAGGGCTCAAGTATGGGCGCCAAGATACTCGCCGATGCTGGCGTCACGTTACAGCAAGCTGAGCTCGCACTTGATATCAAGCCGGCAAAAGTCGTCGTGAGTACCGGTACCGTTGGGTTGAGCGAAACGGCGTTATTGACGTTGCGTATGGCTTGGGAAACCGCCAAAGAATTTAATCAAGACTACTTAGGTACCGAGCATATCC
>DATIIX010000097.1:0-7723 GCA_035479175.1 Saccharimonadales bacterium (SeqCode)
GATGCTTACGTATGGCGCGTTTAGTAATGCAGTAGTACTCGACAATGGGAGTAAGCAATACGTACTCGAGATTGTGAAATATCAAAACATTGTTATAACGGTGTGCGTTTTACTGGCGATTATAGAAGTGTTATTTTATCGGAAACCCCGTGGGCATGAGCATAAAACTCATCGAGAGTAGCATGTGTTATTTTATGTCTTCGCTCAGCAATGTATCTCCTATTTTATCGTAGTATGTAATTGTCATTTGATCTGTGTCAAATACCCATTTCTCGACACCACTATGTGCAAATTGCTCTGACATATCAAAGTAGTTTAGTTTTCCCTCTTCGGCAAGTTTCAGTGTTCTCATGAAAGAATTTTTGTCGCTATTATCAGAGATAATGTATGTCTTGTGTATTGATGGCGATTCTAGTTTTTCACCGTTATTACCATAATATACCGAGTGGCCATCAGATAAATATGACTCTTGTAAATTTACTCCGATCAAACGAAGTTCTTTAAGATATAATCCAAGGGTTTCAGACTTACCAAACTTATCGTGTATATCATTAATTTGCTGTAAGTTAAACATTATGCCTATCATATCAAAAATAAAAAGACCATTGAAGGTCTTTTGGCGATCAAACTTGGAGGGCCCAGTGAGGCTTGAACTCACGACACCCTGCTTAAAAGGCAGGTGCTCTAACCGGCTGAGCTATGGGCCCATAGCTGCTTGTCATAAAGCTTCTAAAACTATACCACCTCACCTCTGATACTGTCAAGATAGTTAACGCGAATGCTTTGTAGCTGTACGCCGCTTTTCGCTCTATGATACCATCAGGCAATGTACTGGTCGCGCAGGCGAATCCATAAAGGATTCAGTGGATTCAGCGCCTCGATTATGGGGGAAGTGATACACATCCAGCGCCCGCTACCTGGCGACGTAGCGTTAGATGTGCGTGATGGATTTGCGAGTGATATTCGCCAGGCGATTGCCGAGCCCGTCGCTGGATTAGGGCTGTGGACGTAATTTCACCCAGCCACACTCCTTGCGGTAGCGGCCTCTGCGACGGTGCTAATGAATCCTAGCTATGTGTGGGGAGATCTAGGATGGCTGCTGAGCTTCGCGGCATTTGCAGGCGTGATGATTATTGCATCAATTGTGACCGCCTATTTTTTTGGTGAAGAAAACGTGCCATTTCTCGGCCAGCTACTCATTGAAACAATAGCCACTCAAGTCGCTACGCTACCCATTATGGTCATGGCGTTTCAGCAACTTAGCATGATTGCGCCAGTCGTAGAATAACGGGGGTGAATGTGGTATACTACGATTAGATTGATCAGGAATATTAGGAGATTTCTATGTCAGGACACAGTAAGTGGGCGACGACTCATCGCCAGAAAGCAATCGTTGATGCAAAGCGCGGCGCAGTATTTACCAAACTTGGTAATATGATTGCAATTGCAGCGCGTGGTGGTATTGACCCTGTTATGAACTCAAGTCTTGCGCTTGCGATTGAAAAAGCCAAGGCAGCAAACATGCCTCTCGCGAACATCCAGCGGGCAATTGATCGTGTAGCCGATAAAAACGCAGCAGCACTTGAAGAAATTGTCTACGAAGGCTACGGCCCAGGTGGTGTAGGCATCATCGTTGAAGTTGCAACCGACAATAAGAACCGCACCTACCCAGAAGTCCGTACGGCACTCACAAAAAACGGTGGCACAATGGCAGATGCTGGTAGCGTGCTCTTCCAGTTTACTCGCAGGGGAGTGATCCGCGTTGCAGCAACTGGCGAAGATGCATTACTAACTGTGCTCGATGCCGGCGCAGAGGATGCGATCGAAGAAAGCAGTGGGCTAACAGTATATACTGACATGAAAGATCTTGCGAAAGTTCGTACTGCGATTGTTGAGGCCGGCCTAGCTGTTGAGGATGCAGAGCTACAATATGTTGCAAACAATGATGTGCCAGTTAATGATCCAGAAACAGCCCGCAAGCTGCTGAAAGTGCTTGACGCCCTTGAAGATCTTGATGATGTTGTGAACGTACATACCAACGGTGAAATCACTGCCGAAGTTGACAATTAGCCACAAAGTGCCACTATTTAACCAGTTTTTTATTGACCCCCGCCGCACTTATCTATAGGGTGTATATTTAAGGTATACATAAGTTTTAGGGGTAAAAGTGAAGTGGCTAAACATAATTGTTGTGTAGCACTTAGCTACGGTGTTTGGGAGTGGCGTGAAGAAATTGGTACAGCTGGTGGCCAATTTCTTCGAATACTAAGCCGCCGTAAAGAATAGACTGGTATACTAGTACAAATGAGAATTATCGGAATCGACCCAGGAACGGGTATTTTGGGATTTGGCGTGATTGACGCTAATAGGGGGAAAACCAAGCTAGTGACGGCTGGGGTGATTACAACACCCGCACACACGCCGCTGCCAGACCGTCTTGAAGAGATCTATAATGGACTTACTGAAATCATTGACGAAACAAAACCAACTGTGATGGCGATCGAAAAGCTTTTTTTTAATCAAAACGTAACTACCGCTATGAGTGTATCGCATGCGCGCGGCGTGGCAATGCTGACTGGGCAGCAAGCAAAGTTGCGGATAGAAGAGTACACACCACTGCAGATTAAACAAACCATGACAGGCTACGGCAGAGCAGATAAAAAGCAGATTCAAGAGATGGTCCGTATGCAGCTCGGTCTAACGGAAGTACCAAAGCCGGATGACTGCGCCGACGCGCTGGCGGCTGCAATAATGTGCGCGTTTACACTGCGTACCGAACAGGTGTAAAATGATCCTATGGTAAAACGTAAGCAGCCGGTGCGGATGAACCGCTACACAAACCTTGCGCATAATAAACCTAAGGCACATGCGGCTACGGCACCCAAGAAAAGGGGGCTGATCGGCCGGTTCATTGGACTATCCCGTAAAAGGAAGATTATTGTCATTGCAATACCTATCGTTGCCGCTTTAATATTAATACCCTTAATCACGTATATAATACTTGCGAACGATATCGATAACCCTGAGCGTCTGATGAACCGAAATAACACAGGCATCGTACTAGAAGATATGAATGGCAAACCATTTTATAGTGTTGGCAAGGCTGAACATCGCGACCAGATCCCGCTTGACCAGATATCACCTAATATGAAAAACGCACTCGTTGCAAGCGAAGATCATGATTTTTATAAGCATGGAGGGTTCAGTTTTTCAGGTATATTCAGAGCACTCTTTACAGGGGTGGGTGGCGGTTCTACACTTACACAGCAGCTCGTAAAGAATACGCTTCTAAGTGATCAGCATAGTTACGTTCGTAAGTATCAGGAGCTGTTTATGTCGATTGCTGTTGAGCAACACTACAGCAAAGATCAAATCTTAGATATGTATCTGAATTCTGTATTCTTTGGTGAGAATGCGTTTGGGATCGAGGACGCGGCAAAGCTCTACTTCGGTAAAGTACCGAAGGATCTTGATCTTGCTGAAAGTGCAATGCTCGTAGGTGTACTTCCGGCACCAAATGCTTATTCGCCGATTAGTGGCAATGCAACCTATGCTAAAGAACGCCAAACAACGGTACTCGCACGCATGGTAACAAATGGCTATATCACCGAAGAGCAGAAAACAGCAGCCCTCGCTGAAACGCTAGTATATGCTTCAACAGCGCAGTCAATCAACTCAGTTGCACCGCACTTTGCCCAAATGGTTATCGATGAGTTAAGTAAGAAGTATGGCTATGAAACTGTAATGCGTTCTGGCTACCAGGTGAAAACTACGCTTGATTTAACGGCACAGCAAAATCTTCTCGATAGCGTGGGCGCGGGTATGGCGCACATCAACGCGATGGGTGGTAGCAATGCAAGCGGCATCGTGATTGATCCAGCTAGCGGTGGGATACGCGCACTTGTGGGTAGCGCCAACTATGATGATCCAAGCTGGGGCAAGGTGAATATGGTAACAACGGCGCGTCAGCCAGGTTCGAGCTTTAAGCCAATTTACTATTCAAACGCGCTTGCGGATGGTACGATTACGCCAGCGACAGTATTGCAAGATAAGGTGATTGATTTTGGTGGCGGCTATGTGCCGCGTGATGCTGACCATAATGAAGCAAGTCGGGGCCAGGTAACAACGCGTCAGGCGCTTGATTGGTCGCTGAACATCCCAAGTATCCATGTGATGCAGTCGTATGGCGTATCGAAGACAATACAAGCAGCGAAAAATCTCGGTATTACGACTATTGACGCAAGCAAAAACTACGGGCTCACGCTAGCTCTTGGTTCGGCAGAAGTACCTCTTGAGCAAATGGCCCACGCCTATGCTGCATTTGCTAACCAAGGTCAACAATATGACGTATCAACAATTAATCAGGTCGAAGATAAGTATGGCAAGAACATCTTTAAGAGCCTACCGATAAGCAAGCAGGTAATCAGTAAAGAAGGCGCATATTTGCTTTCTAGCATCCTAAGCGACAACAAAACACGTTCACATATCTTTGGCTCGAGTCTTACGGTATCCGGTCACACTGTTGCTGTAAAAACTGGTACAACAAATGATGATAGGGATGCATGGACAATCGGGTATAACCCACAGTATGTAGTAGGCGTATGGGTTGGTAACAATGATAATACAGTAATGGCAAGCGGCGGTAGTGATATGGCTGGACCAATTTGGCGCGGCACAATGACAAAACTGCTCTCGGGCAAAAAAGACGTTCCCTTTGTAGTACCAAGTGGTATTACCCAGCGGCAAGTATGTAGCGGGAGCGGTGGACTTGCAGACAAAGCTGGTCCTAACACCTATTCTGAGTACTTTATGCCAGGTGCGCTGCCAACAAATAGTTGCCAGGCAGCACCAATTATGATGAGCGTGTGCGACTTGCAGACTGGGAAAGTAACATCAATCGACGAATCAGCATTCGATAGCACGAAGCAGTCAAAGGATACGGCGAACTGCAAGGCGCCTACCGAGCAAGCCTGCAACCTCTCTACGGGCAAGGTTGAAACGATCAACACATCAGACTTTGACGGCACTAAATACTCGACCGATACGGCAAACTGTAAGACGAGCAGTAATAATAGTGATGGAACTCATAGTGACACGGTAACAGCGTGTGACATGCAAACGGGCCAATGGGTACAGATACCGCAGAGCCAGGTTGACGGTACGCGCTATATGACGGGGATGGCCACCTGTCAGGTGAGCCACTAATCTGTTACAATACCTACTATGATTGCACATATTGCTGGGGTAGTGGCTGAAAAATTTGGAGGGTCAGTTATTGTTGATGTAGTTGGTGTTGGGTATGAGATTAACGTCACGGCACTTGACTATGAGGCGGTGACCCTTGATCAGCAAGTAAAATTCTACACATATCATCACATTCGCGAACAAAGCCAAGAGCTATTCGGTTTTTCAAGTCTAGCAGCAAAAAAGCTCTTCGAAATGTTGATTACAGTGCAGGGCGTAGGGCCAAAAGCAGCGCTTGCGATTTTGAGTCTGGGTGAAGCAGAGCATGTGCGAAATGCTATTGCGAATGCTGATAGCATGTATCTTGCAAAGGCCTCCGGTGTCGGCAAGAAAACAGCCGAGCGTGTGGTAGTAGATCTTAGTGATAAAGTCGGCATGCCGGTCGTGTATAAACAGGAACAAGCAGCACAGACCGAACTCAATACAAGCGACGAAGCACTCGAAGCATTGATTGCCCTAGGCTACAACCTTGCAGATGCAACAAAAGCACTCGATGGCATCGACACAGGCCTTCCTACTGCTAAGCGGGTTACGGAAGCGCTTCGGGGCTAGTATCTGCTACAATATAAGCAATGGCTATTGAGAGAATTGTAGATACCAGCACCCACGATGAGGATAGCGACGAGCAGATTATTGAAATCACTCTGCGACCCCAGAATTTTGATGACTACATTGGCCAGGAGCGTTTGAAGAAAAATCTTCGTCTCGCAATCGATGCAGCAAAGAAACGTGGCGAGCCAATCGACCACGTTCTGCTATACGGGCCTCCTGGACTCGGTAAAACAACCATGGCAAGCGTGATTGCTAACGAGATGGGGGCAGGGCTTCGTATTACGAGTGGTCCCGCGATTGAACGTGCGGGTGATCTTGCAAGCATCCTGACGAACCTCCAAGACGGTGACATTCTATTTATTGACGAAATCCACCGCTTAAGTCGTGTAGTTGAAGAGGTTCTATATTCGGCGATGGAAGACTTCAAACTTGATATTGTTATTGGTAAAGGGCCGGCGGCACGAAGTATCCGTTTGGACCTGCCGAAGTTTACGGTGATTGGTGCAACGACGCGCACGGGTAGCCTGGCGGCACCACTGCGCGATCGATTCGGGCATATTTATCGCTTGGAGTTCTATACTCCTGATGAAATTGGTAAAATTATCACGCGTTCGGCAAAGATTTTGGAGTCGAGAATCGATGCTGAGTCTGCGGCGCTACTCTCAACGCGCGCACGGCTAACGCCACGTATTGCGAACCGTTTGTTCAAGCGAGTTCGTGATTTCGCTGATGTGAATGGTGACGGTATTATCGATACAACCATGACTCATGGCGCGCTGCAAATGATGGAGATTGATGATCTCGGGCTCGACCCAGCAGACCGAAACTTATTAGAGAGTATAATAGAGCATTATGGCGATAGGCCAGTTGGCCTCAATACAATCGCTGCACTAACTGGTGATGAGATGTCTACAATTGAGGATTTCTACGAGCCGTACTTAATACAGATCGGGTTTATCGAGCGGACGCCGCGCGGACGCCAAGTAACACAAAAGGCAAAACGGCACTTACAAAAGCAATAATAAGAGGGGGATTATCTATGAAAAAAGACGACCAGACCAACGACAAGCCTGTCGCGTATGACACAGATGGTAAGCCATTATTTGCAACGCCGCAACAGCCAACAGAACCAGAGGTTCAGCGACAGATAGTACACATTGCGAGGTCAACCGACCCAATTAGGCAAGAGGTCAGCCCTGAGATACAGAAGAAACACAACGAGTCGATGCGGTTATATCCAAACCTTAATCTCAGCGACGCTGAGTATGTGATTAGTTCCGTGCGTCGGCATCCAATTGGCCTATTCGCGCCAGTGTTTGTCACAGGTCTACTTGTAGCGATGATTGCAAGTTTCTTAGCAAACTACTATAACATTATGCAATTACTGCACATTGTGAATATACCGAAGTTCGGCACGGTTCTCCTGCTCGGTGTCCTTGCTATCATACTTGTGCTAATGGGGGGCTATATTGCAATCTGGGTATACCTTAGTAACCAGTTCTTCCTTACAAACGAAAGTGTAATTCAGGAGATCCAGCTTACATTATTCTCTCGTCGCGAGCAAACGGTGAGCCTCCTTAACATCGAGGATGCAAGCTTTCTTCAAACAGGAATTTTGCAGACGATGTTTAATTATGGCTCGATTCGCTTGAGTACCGAGGGCGAGGAAACAACCTATCGCTTTTCATATGTTGCCAATCCGCGCGCTGAAATTGCGCAGCTTAATAATGCAGTTGAGGCATTTAAAAACGGTCGACCAGTTGAAGTGGTTGAAGCAAACGAGAAAAACTAGTTATTAGTGTGACTGCGATTTGTTTTTACGTAGTCTGATTCGCGTTCCATAATACTACGGAGCGTATAACCTGTGCAGTGGCCATCGGTAGAACAGCCTGTAGCATCGTAGCGATAGTCTGAATCGGACTCCCCG
>DATIIX010000098.1:0-3085 GCA_035479175.1 Saccharimonadales bacterium (SeqCode)
GTCACCACTAGCATACACACCCTGAACATTCGTCTCGAGCTTCTCATTCGTTTTAACAAGTCCAAGCTCATCAAGCTCAACATCGCTGCCTTTAAGGAACTGCGTATTCGGTTTGAGCCCGATAAATACAAACACACCGTCTGTGTCGACATTGGACTGCTCCCCGTCTTTTGTGACGCGCACTGCTGTAACTTTACCGTCTTGCGTCACGATTTCATCCGGAGTTGTACCTAGATGAACCGTTACCTTACCACTCTCGATGTACTGCTGTAAATCATCTTGTAACACCTGGCTGGCTTTGATTGTGCTACGCACTAGTAGGTCGATGTGGCTCGCGAAGCGCGTCAAGAAAATCGTTTCCTGTACTCCGGAATTACCACCACCGACAACAACCAATCGCTTATCACGGTAAAACGCACCATCACAAGTTGCACAGTAATGAACGCCGCGGCCGTAGTATTCGGCTTCGCCAGGAATACCAAGCTTGCTGTAGTCGCTACCAGTCGCGATAAGTACGGTTTTAGCGCGAACTTCATTACCATCAACAGTTACAATAATTTCATCGCCATCACGGCGCAGTGCACTTACATCACCGAGCTCGATGTTCGCACCGAAGCGCTCGGCTTGTTTTTGCAGCTGCTCAGCAAGTGTCATGCCCTCAATACCATCCGGGAATCCAGGGTAATTGTCGACTTTATCGGTAATAGCCGCAAGGCCACCAACGACGCCCTTTTCATAGAGCACCGTATCGATATCCTCACGCGTTGTATAGATTGCCGCGCTTAATGCGCTTGGCCCAGCACCAATCATTACCACTTCTCGTACATCACTCATTACCCGTACTCCTTATTACTGTCGTGCTTCTTGCATTTCTTGTAAAAGCTTAGTTGTGTCTGGCTGTGAGATCGCCGCCGGCTGCGGGATTGCCATAACGATAAACTTTAGTGGCATGTTTGGTGCAATTGTCTGTTGACCATTTGAGTCAGTCTGACCGCTTGCACCGTAGGCTTTATCTGATGGAATCGTAACCAAACGAATACCACCGATACGCATACCTTTCATACCCGTTTTCCAACCCTCAATTAAACTCGCTTTGTCGAGGCCACCGTCAATAGGTAGCGGCGATTTCAACTTCTTCGCAGACGTATCGACACTCTGGTCAAAAATGCGACCGTTCGCATCCCAGCCAATATAGTATGCAGCGAACGCTGTAGCACCAGTAATCTCTTCACCGTCTCCAGCCACGAGATCTTCGGTGCCGACATCCTTCACGCTGTTTATATCAAACTTAGCAGGACGCGATTCGTAGGCGTTAACGGTATCATAATACTTGCCGGACAGTTCGTCAGCTTGCGCTTGGACTTTGGCCTGATATCCTTTTTGAACCTCGGTGTATTTATTTAGAGCTGTTTGGTACTTCGCCTGATTCTCAGCGCTACTTTTGCTTGTCAAAATCATTACAGCAAACGAACCAACAGTGCCCACAACAGTCACGATTAAAATCGTCAAAATACCATAGCGCTGCGCTTTTGTTGTTGCCATAAACTCCCTCGTTTTGTTCTAGTCTCGTCTCTACAGTATACCATGAGTCACACTATATATAGCGGTTTTTGTAAAATTTACACCACTACTAGCGTAGTTTCTTGTCCTTGACAGTTGGCGTAAAGTAATCTTCTTCATACACCATACTTGCGGTCCACGCACCGATAGTCCTGCCAAGTGGTAGGAGATCATTATACCCAATCGCATCAGCCGCACGACGGATTAAACCGCCGATAAATCCATAAACCTTGATACCTCGCCATTCTACAGCCGCCCAGTTTGCCCCTACCGGAACAACCGGGATTGGTTTAGATGTATGATATTTCTTCACCTTCTTGCCGTGGCTTTTGCGAATAAGGTTCTTTGCCACAAAATCACCGTCGTGAATTGCCGTTTGTGCTAGCCCAGTGTACGGCGTCGCTGCGTTATCCCCAATGACGTAGATGCTATTGTAGGCCTTCAAGTAGGCGTCAACTTCAACGCGTCCGTTTTTGGCGAGTTTGAAGACATTGGGATGCGCTGCAAAGAATGGATTATTTGTCACGCCCGAGGTCCAGATCACTGTGTGACTAGCTATCGGCTTGCCGCTCACAACAAGCTCTGTTGCGTTCTCGCCTTCAACCTTCTTGCCCGTTTCTACATCAACGCCAAGGCTACGCAAGCGATGCTCGACAACTCGACTCGACAATTCACTCATTCGAGGCAACACTCGTGGTGAGGCCTCAATAAGCCGCACTCTTGGCCCGCGACCTTTTACTCTATATTTTTTGCTAAGACGTTGGATATAGGTACCTAACGCTGCAGAGAGTTCGACGCCAGTCGGCCCAGCACCGATCACTACATAGTTACGATCGAGCTCGTGATTTTCAGCAATGTCTGTATATAGGCGCTGCTTTAAGTGTTTGATCTCGGCTTCACTTTTAATACCGTATGCATATGTTTCCAGACCAGGGATGCCGAAGTACGTCGTTACCACCCCCATTGCTAAAATAAGCGTATCGTATTTATATGTGGCGCCCGACTTACCGCGCAATGTCTTGTCTGAAACCTGAAGTGTTTCGATAGTATCAATATGAACTTTTACATTTTCATGCTCTGCGAAAATTTCACCGAGCGGAACCCATGATTCTAAATGGCTATGACCGGTTGCGCTACTGTAAAGTGTAGGGTAATACTGAAATTCTGGACGATCAGAAATAAGTGTAATCTCGTTGGATTTCTCACGTGCTAATTTAAGCGCTGCTCGAATACCGCCAAACCCGCCACCGACAATCGTAATCTGCATGTTTACTGTTCCTTTTTTGAGTAGTTATACGTTTTATTGTAGTATAGCGCTTATGCTACTGCAACAGCCACTACGCTGGAGGCAAGCATTACCATTGGCATATAGAGTGACGTACCAAACGTCCTTCGTGCCCATGCGTCGGTACCACGTTGCTTTGTGAGAAGTATTATACATACCCATGTGACCGCTGCGGCTGCAAACATTCCGGTGGCAACTTTCGGTAGTGGAGAAAATACTACCAGAGCGATCGTTGCGAGC
>DATIIX010000099.1:0-2676 GCA_035479175.1 Saccharimonadales bacterium (SeqCode)
GTCAGGTGTTCCGGGCACCACTCCCCTCCTCACTGAGGGGATTTTGCTTATTTGAGAATCTCGACAACGCGTGTACGGAGTTTTGGTACGATATCTGTTTCGAACCATGCGTTGTTTTTTCGCCACCCGATATTCAGCGGACTCGGATGAACAAGTGGAAAAAACTTTGGCGCATACTGATGGTACGCAAAGACTGTTTCAGTGAGATTCTTACCGACGCCTTTGCCAAGATAGTATTTTTGTGAATATGCACCGACCAGGATAATTAGCTCAACATTTGGCATGTGCTCAAATATTTTTGGGTGCCATTTTTCGGCGAAACCTTTACGGGGTGGGAGATCGCCGTGCGCGCCTTTACCCGGGTAGTAAAAATCCATTGGCACAAGGGCAAATAAATCTGGGTTGTAGAATTGCTCGTCTGTTACGCCAAGCCACGAACGAAGTAGCACGCCGCTCGCATCGTTCCATGGCTTCATGGATTCCTGTGCTTTTCGCCCTGGGGCCTGGCCGACGATAACAATCCGCGACTTTGCGGAGGCAGTATACACTGGCACATATCCCTTGGCGCTCATTTCGGCGTTCATTGGGTCATTAGGAATCGCTTGGTAGATTTCGTCAAGCAGGTCGCTCATTATTGCCTAAAAGAATTACTTAGCAGCCTGGTTGAGCACTTCAACAAGGTGTACTTTTGGAACCATACCGATTACATGGTCGACAACTTTGCCGCCCTTAAAAATATGCATGTTTGGAATGCTGCTGATACCATATTCGACAGCAAGCGCAGAATTCTCGGCGCCATCTTCGATATCAACCTTGACAATGTCGATTGTCTCGTCGAGTTCGTTGCCTAAATCATGAAGAATCGGCGCCATCGCACGGCAAGGCGGACACCAATCTGCCCAAAAATCAACAAGGACTGTTTTTTTGCTGTTCAGTACCTTATCTTCAAACTCTTGCTTGGTTCGTGTGTTATATAACGCCATAATACTTTAAGTATATCACCATTTTAATGTGGCGCGAACGCATTACTTACCAGGTGCACCGCGCTTATATGTGGCGGCTGCAATAGTTGGCTTATCAACTGAAAAGTCTAGTGCCGGCACGAGTACGTATATATTGAGGTGCTCGATGAGAAATGTGTACATATTGCTTACATCTTGGAGCGCATCACCGTTTTTAGCGGCCTCGCGAAGTTCGCTGAGTGTGAGCCAGCGTATATCATCAGATTCGCCATCAGCCATATTCCGAACAGGCAAGCTTCGAGCTACAAAGCCAAAACATAAATCTGAGTGGTAATGTTCGTTACCTACATTGTGCGTATTCATTAAGTACGGTGTCGGGTGACTAACATTACTTGCATCGACGACGCGGTCGGCTGTGTATTGCACAACCTTCAGTTCGTTTAGCTGATACCCACTTTCTTCTTCGAGTTCATGCGCAATTGCTGCCCATGGTGTCTCGTTGAGTTCAATGTGGCCACCGATCTGCATTAGTTTGCCAATCTTTTTATGCATATGTACGAGGCAAAGCGGCTCGTTGCCATCAGTACGCACAATATACCCACTCACTGTCATATCATGCTGGTCGGGTTCGTTATGAATATGTGGCATTATGCCATAGCTCCAATCTTGTCAGTTTGTCTTTCGCGGCAAAGGGTCGTGTGGAATAGCAAATCTGGTTGCTCTTTGCAGGTTTCGCAGATTAGTACAAGCTCGTTACATTCTGGCAATGCACAGTTTTCAAAGTTGGCGGTTTTCGCGCTACAGTGGCTGCATTCGCCGATTGTTTTGGCGTGATCGCTGAAATTCACTGTCATACGATTATCGAATACACGGAGTGAACCTTCCCACAGGCCATCGTCGCCGTAGGTCTCACCGTATTTCACAATACCGCCGTCGATCTGGTAGACATCACTGAAACCGCGCCTTTTCATCATTGCGCTAATCACTTCACAGCGTATACCGCCTGTGCAATATGTGATGATTTTTTTGTCTTTAATGTCGTCATACTTGTCACTCTCTAGTTCAGAGATAAAATCGCGTGAGGTGTTAGTATTTGGCACGATAGCGTTTTTGAACTTGCCAATTTTTGCCTCATGCTCATTGCGCCCATCAAAGAATATGACATCGTTACCGTATTTCTCAACAAGCTCGTGTACTTGCTCTGGCTTAATATGTTGGCCGCCGTCAATCACACCGTTTTCATCGACAGCAAACTCATCATCGCTATTCTTAAACCCAACGAGCTCACGACGAGATTTTACGCTGAGTCGCGGGAAGTCTTCACGGCTGCCCTCGCTCCACTTAAATGCAATGCCTTTGAATCCCGGATATTGTTTCGTCGCTTTAATGTATGCCTTTAAGCCATCGATGTCGCCGCCAACTGTTCCATTGAGACCCTGGGCGCTCACTAAAATTCGGCCACGTAAATTAAGTGATTCACAGAGTGTTTTCTGCCATAATTTCACTGCTTCTGGGTCGGCAATAGGAGTGAATTTGTAGTAGAGAAGAATTTTTTGCATTGGCATTTATTATACCACTTTTGCCTAAAATAATCTAGCGGACGTGCGAGACTGCTTGCTGGCGATGCACTGCGCGAAGCGATAACGACATTGCCGTAACTGTTAATGAAGTAAACAGTAGTCCGCTCAGACAAAGGTGTAATACATTTGCGCCT
>DATIIX010000100.1:0-6084 GCA_035479175.1 Saccharimonadales bacterium (SeqCode)
TTTCTATTACGACGGAAGCAAGAACTGGTGGAATCGTGGTAAAACTGGCCCCGACACAACGCCGATTGGTGACCCATGTGGCCCAGATAGCGAAATGTTCTACGACTTTGGTACGCCTCATAATCCTGAATTCGGTGAATTTTGTCACCCAAACTGTGACTGTGGTCGCTTTATGGAAATTGGCAACAATGTCTTTATGGCATACAAGAAAGTTGGCGATGGTCGGTTTGAAGAGCTTGAGAATAAAAACGTTGACCATGGTTCCGGCCTGGAACGTATTGCTGCAGCCAAACTTAACAGTCCTGATGTATTCAAAATTAGCCTAATGCTCCCCATCGTCCAAAAGCTCGAAAAACTTAGCGGGAAAAACTACGATAGCCACACCGAAAGTATGCGGGTTATCGCCGATCACCTTCGTGCGGCAACATTCCTTGCAGTTGACGGTTGTACGCCAAGCAACAAAGAACAAGGCTATGTCATGCGCCGACTGTTGCGCCGTGCGATTCGCTTTAGTTTCGATCTTGGTATCGAGCAAAACTTCTTACAAGAGATTGTCCCAGTAATTGCCGATCTCTACGTCAATGACTTCCCAGAGGTAAAAGAACATCGTGATGCGGTTATCGCTGTACTCGTGAAAGAAGAAAAAGCATTTCGTCAAACGCTTCGCAAGGGTCTTAAAGAACTCGAAAAGTTTAAGAACCAGACAATTGCCGGTGAGCAGCTATTTACACTCTACGACACCTACGGTTTCCCAGTAGAGCTTTCAACTGAAGAAGCCTTCAAGCAAAGTATCACAGTATCTCCCTCGTGGCGCGAGGAGTTCGACACTAAAATGGAAGAACAACGTAACCGTAGTCGCACTGCAACCAAGGGTGAGTTCAAGGGTGGTCTTGGCGGGCAAGACTTAATCCACAAAAAGTATCACACTGCGACACATCTTTTACAGTCTGCACTCCGTGAAATCTTCGGTTCAGAGCTTCGTCAGCACGGCAGCAACATCACCGAAGAACGCCTCCGCTTCGATTTCAATATCGATCGCAAAATGACCCCTGAAGAAGTTGCTCGTGCCGAAGAACTCGTGAACGGCTGGATCGCCGAAGACCTTCCTGTGTCATTTAAGCAGTATCCAACCCAGGTGGCACTTGATATGGGCGCCATCGGGCCATTTGGTGAACGCTATGGCGAAGAAGTAAAGGTATATCAGATGGGCGAAGGCAATCACGTTGCTTCGCTCGAAATCTGTGGCGGCCCGCACGTTGATCATACCGGTCAACTCGCTGAGGACGGCAAGAAATTTAAGATCACTAAGGAAGAAGCTTCAAGCGCGGGTATTCGCCGCATTAAAGCCGTACTTGTATAGACTAGAGGTATTCCACGAGATATTCTCGCTATTCTGACGAGTCTACCTTCTACTATGTAGCGCCGAAATTTTCGGTTTCTAGGAGGCAAAATAATAAAGTTAAAATCTTTCTCTATAGAATTCTTGGGAAGCATGACATGCTTGACCCGTACTAATATGTGCCATAGAATCCAAGGTCGGCCATGGTGATACGCTCCTATGGCCAGCCAGCCCCCACCCAAGAGTCGGGCGGGGCTCTACAACTCAGTTGCAAATGTAATTGTATATATTCTTGTCTCGTGGTGAAACGGTTAGATTATCGTTTTGCATTTTTAAAAAGTGCTATAATAAACAATGATTATGGTTTTTGATAAAATTCTTAATAAATCAAAAGAATCACAGTTAGACTATCTTGTCGGGCTTGATATTGGTACTGAGTATGTGAAGGCGCTAATTGCTCAAGTCTCTGGTGATCAGCTTGAAATTATTGGTGTTGGTAAGTCACACCAGGAACTTGGTGACATGCACGCCGGTGCGATTGCTGACATCGCCGGTGTTGTACGTAACTGCGAAGAAGCACTAGCTCATGCCGAAGAAGCGGCCGGCTTGCAGGCAAAGCGCTGCGTAATTGGTATTGCTGGCGAACTGGTAAAAGGCGTAACGAATACAATCCGCTACCGCCGACCGCAGCCAGACCGTCCGCTCGACGAAAACGAGATGGAATTCATTATCGAAAAAGTCCAAGATCGTGCCGCTACAAAAGCGCAGAAGCAGATCGCGCTTGAAACGGGCAACGATGACGTCGAAGTAAAGCTTGTGAATTCTGCGCTTGTCAGCATTCACATTGATGGATACAAAGTGAGCAACCCTATCGGCTTCCAAGGCAAAGACGTAGCAGTACAGATTTACACCGCCTTTGCACCGATGGTACATATCGGCGCACTCGAAAAGGTTGCTGACGAGCTTGACCTCGAGCTTGTGGCGGTTGCTGCGGAGCCATTTGCGGTAAGCCGTAGTGTACTCGGTACCGATGTTGATAGCGCCTTTACGGCAATCTTAGCTGACGTCGGTGGCGGTACTACCGATATTGCCGTCGTGAATGATGGTGGCGTTGAAGGTACGAAAATGTTTGGTATTGGCGGACGCAGCTTTACAAATACTATTGCGACCGAGCTTGAAATTCCTTACGAACAGGCCGAGAAGCTCAAGGTAAATGTAGGCGACGACAAAGTGAAAGCTTCGGTTAAAAAAGACGTTGCGAAGGCGGTCGATAAAACACTCGATGTTTGGCTTGCGGGCGTTGAGCTAGCGCTGAGCGAATTTGATTCTGTTGATCACCTCCCGTCTCGAATATTACTTTGTGGTGGCGGTGCGAGTCTTGAGCAACTTATGACGGCGCTTGAACAGCGAGAATGGTATAAAGACCTTCCGTTCACTAAGAAGCCCTCGGTGCATCATATTAAGCCAACTGATGTCGTCGGCATGTCAGATATTACCGGTGAAGCAAATGACCATACCTTTATTACAGCGATGGGATTGCTACGCGTCGGGTATGATACAATAATTGGGATAAGCGAAACGGGTTCATTGCGCGATAAGCTCAATCGAATGCTTCGTATTTAACTGAGGTAGCATGCAAAAAGACGTTATCTATATCGATACCGAAGACGACATCACCGCCATCATCGGCAAGGTGCGCGCAAGTGGTCGCAAAATTGTTGCACTCGTTCCACCAAAACGGATTGGCGCTATTCAGAGCGCGGTAAACCTAAAGCTCGTACAGCGCGCAGCGGATCAAGCAGGCAAGCATCTCGTACTTATTTCGAATAACGCGGCGCTTACGGCGCTTGCGGGTAGCGCAAAGATCCCTGTCGCGAAAAACCTTCAGAGTAAACCTGAAATTGCTGAAATCCCAGCGATTGATATTGATGATGGTGAAGATGTAATTGACGGTAGTGATGTACTCGCTACACCAAGTGTGCCCGGCAAACCAAACCTCGATGATGCAACTGCTGCAACGGGTGATGATTTAGGGCAGGGTATGGATGCAAAGGCGCCAGCGCGACCTATCAGAGCCACTCCGGCCGTCCCGCGAACTACAGGTGGACGCGGAATAAAAATCCCGAACTTCGATAAATTTCGCAAGAAACTATTTTTAATTGTCGCTGCAGTAGTATTGCTTATAGGCTTCTTAATCTGGGCGATTGTATTTGCACCCGCTGCTAAAATTACGATTACCGCGCGCACGTCAGATAGCTCGCTCAATACACTTATCAAAATGGGCGACAGCATCACAACAAGCTTGCGCGATGGTACAGTAAAATCCTTAACGAAGACAGCCAAGAAAGATGTATCAGTGTCATTTGCTGCAACAGGCACTAAAAACGTAGGCGACAAAGCTTCGGGTAGTGTTGTAATGCAGGCCTGTGTAGCTGGACTGAGTACGCCATCAAGCGTACCTGCGGGCACTACGCTTACGGCAAACAGCAATGAATACACAACTGGATCAGCGGCATCATTTGCTTATGATCATGTCGGTAATGGCTGTATTGTTTATAAATCTGGCAGTGTTCCGATTACTGCAAGTGCAAGCGGTGTGGCATATAACACGTCTGGTAGTTTCACTGTTGCTGGCGGTAGTGTAACGGCGCAAGGATCTGCAAGCGGTGGTACAGACAAAACCGTTCAGGTTGTTCAGCAAAGCGACGTTGACACGGTTTCGAACAATATTCTCAGTAGCTCAGATAACGACACCGCAAAGAAGTCTCTTCAAGACGCTTTTGGCAGTGATTATGTCGTGATTGACAGTAGTTTTAAGAGTGACACGAGTGCAGTCAAGCCAAGCCCAGCGGTTGGCACCGAAGCGGACAGCGGCAAGGGTGCTCTCGTGGGGAGCGTAACATTCTCAATGGCGGCGATACCTAAGAAAGAACTCGGTACATTCCTCGATGCATACTTCGCACAGCAGATTGACGGTCAAGACAACCAGAAGGTATACGACAATGGCCTAAAGAGTGTATCATTTACCAATGTAAACGCGGTGGAGAGCGGTTTTACCGCGAACATTACCACTAACGGTAAGATTGGCCCGAAAATTGATGATAAGGCGCTTCAGGAATACGCAAAGGGTAGGCGAATCGGCGAAATCCAGAGTTACGTCCAAAATATTAATGGCGTCGAAAACGTTGATATCAAGTTCTCTCCATTCTGGGTAAACTCTGCACCCAATAACGTGAACAAAATCCACGTTGAGTTTAAGGTGAATGGCTAAACAAAACTTCCTTGCGCTTGATGTTGGCGAGCGGCGCATAGGGGTTGCTATTGCCGATAGCTCTATTAAAATCGCTATCGCCTACGAAACGATTATCGTCGACGGTAATGAGCTCAAGCGTATTGCTGAGATTATCTCATATGAAAACATTGACATTGTCGTGATTGGCTATCCGCGTAACCAATCCGGCGAGCCAACAAAACAGACCGAATATGTTGAAGCGTTTGCTGAGTTACTCGTTGACATCGCACCAGAAATTGTGTTTCAAGATGAGTCACTCACGAGCGTAAAAGCAGAAGAGACCCTCAAGCGCCAGGGGAAGCCGTTCGAAAAGGGCGACATTGATGCCCTTGCCGCAAGCTTTATTCTAGAAGATTATCTGGAGCAACATTGATGGATGGCTTCAAGCGACCATCACAGCAGGCACCTCGTCCCCTGCGCCCAGTTGCACCACAATCTTCGCCGAATCTACAATCTCAACAGACTCCGATGCAACCGCAGCCTGTTGTATTGCAGCCGCAAGCGGTATCTGGCGCAACCAATCCTTCGGTAGCACAGCCGCTTGCAAAATCTACAGAGAATAAATCACTTTCACTAGCAAAAAAACACCGTTGGATGTGGTGGATAGCGGGGATCATCATATTTTCAATCGTTGTGGCTGCCATCGGATATCTCTGGTATGTCAATGCACTCACTCCCGTTAATGCAAAGGATAGAACAGTTCAGCAGGTGCAAATCAATGAGGGCAGCTCATTTGGCTTCGTAAGTGGTCGCCTTGAAGAACGCAAATTGATTCGCAGCTCGCTCGCATTACAGATATACGCATATCTCCATCATGAAGCGGGCAATCTCAAGCAAGGCTCTTGTAACCTGACGCCGAGTGAATCATCTAGGGAAATCCTAAAAAAACTCACAGGGGGATGCCACGATTTCAAATTAGTGACATTTTACCCAGGCGCAACGATTGAAAAATCAAAAAATCTCAAAGAAGGTGAAAAAGATTTCTCAGTTCGGGGAAGTCTCGAAGCGGCAGGATTTAGCGACTTGGATATCACAGCGGCCCTTGACGCCACGTATGATAGCCCCCTCTTTGCTGACAAGCCTACAAGCGCTTCGCTTGAAGGATATATATATGGTGATACATATTATATCAATGCCGATTCTGGCCCAGCAGAGGCGCTAAAGGATTCATTTAACGAGATGGAGAAGGTTGTCGAGAAGAATAACCTGGTCACTGACTATAGGGCGCACGGGTTGACCCTATACCAGGGCATCACGCTTGCATCAATCATTCAGCGCGAACTGAGCTGTGATAACCTTGACGAAACCAAACAAACCATATGTTACGAAAATCAGCAAAAGGTGGCGCAGGTATTTTATAGCCGTCTTGCCCAGGGTATAACCCTAGGATCGGATGTCACATTTATCTATGCAGCCGGACTTACAGGTGTTGCACCAACGCCAAGCCTCGATT
>DATIIX010000101.1:0-6071 GCA_035479175.1 Saccharimonadales bacterium (SeqCode)
CAAGGTAGCGGTAGTGGCTAAGCGTATTTGCACGCGTAAGGTAAATGGTAAGCGACCGAACCCACAGAGCGCCCACGCCGAGACCAGCCATAATCAGTAGCACGTCGGTGCTTATAGCAAATGCACCGATCACTCCATCGAGTGAGAATGATGCGTCAAGTACATTAAGGTATAAGAATGATGCAAAGGCTGCTGCTCCGGCTAGGTGTGACGCATTTGATTGTTTGCCGCCAAAATACTCACCAAAGAGTTCAAGCGCTATGTGTAATACAATGCCAATTGTAGATGATGCAAGTACGATAGATCTTAGCGATTCATCAACAGTCGCATATAGGCCAAGCGCCACAAGCAGCATAATGAGAATCTTAAAGCCGTCATAGGTACCAAACCGAGAAAGCCATCGTTCGATATGGCCCAGCCAGTGAATGTCTTTGTTGCGGTCGAGGAAATAGTTGACCCCAATCATAAGGAGGAACGATCCACCGAAGGCATTAATAATTGGCGCCGCGTCGTGCAGCGTCTCTGCGTAGTGGCGTGGCTCATTGAGCGCCATATTCACGACATCTCCAAACATGTGGCCGGATGAAATCATAACAATAACAATTGGTAATACGAAGCGCACAATAAACACGGCAAAGACGATACCAACCGTCAGAAAGAGCTGTTGCCAGAATGAGGACATGCGACCGAGAATCTTACTGTTAATAACCGCATTGTCAAAACTAAACGTGATCTCTAGAATTACCAGAATCAGAAAAATCCAAAGACTATCGAGCGGTGCCTGAAAACCAATGAAGGTTCCGACCAGTAACGAGATAATGATAGATGGGAGAAAAATACGGAGACTAGCGTGTGGTTGCATACTTTCAAGTATAGCAAAGCTTACACTTACAGTATAAACTATAGGGGAGATGATTACGTATTACCAACGCACCAGCGAAACAGCAAGCTTGACTGAGCAAGATAAGATTTCTTCTGGTAGTTGGGTACGATCAGAGCGTCCGACGACTAGCGATATCGAAACATTGCACAAATTTGGCATCGATGCCGATCTATTGACTGACGCCCTTGACCCGCACGAAGTACCTCGTATTGAGCACGATGATGGCTGGACGTACTTTATTACCCGTGTCCCTGATGTCGGCGATAATTTTAATGATTACACGACCCCAATGATGTTCGCGCTCGGTAAGGATCAAACAGTAACCGTGAGCCGTGATTCACTTGGTCGTTTATGGTTACCATTTGTTGAAAAAACGACGATCTCGCCAGGGCAGCAGTCGAAACTCTTTTTAAGTATGGTAGAAATTATCTTCCAGTCGTACCAACAGCGGGTGACGATGATCAATCGCCAAATGCGCGCACTTACCAGCAATATTCAAAGTCTGCGCCCACACGACATCTCGATGATTGCCGAACACGAGCGAAAACTGAACGACTATCTTGATGCACTCATCCCGACAAACACTGCGCTCGAAAAAACACTTAACCCACGCTTCAACCTATTGCGCCTTAGTGATGATGACCAAGATATGGTTGAGGATCTTTCTGTGGACATTGAGCAGGTAATTGCACGCTGTAAGTCGCTCCTTCGTACCATTACAAACGTACGCGACAGTTACCGCGCTGTGATGGATACTCGCCTTAACGAAACGATGCGCGTATTGACCGTTGTGACATTGTCACTAACAATCCCAACCATGATCTCAGGTGTATTCGGCATGAATGTGGCACTACCAGTAGATCTGCATGATGGCGCTATCTTTTGGATTGTAATCGTAGTAAGTTTAATTGCTGCGGCAAGTGTGAGTGCATATTTTTTGAGGAAACGGTAAATGTCACTCAGCCTTAATGTCACCAACGAGTATTCATATCGCGCTCGGTCGCGTATCACGGTGATGACGGTAATCACAGTCTGTTTAGTCGCGAGTCTAGCAGTAATTGCTATTAAGCTTGCAAGGGGGGTGCAAGAGCATGAAACGCTCGGTATGGACAAGAGGATACTGTTGACGATTCATCAACATGCGACACCGTTCCTTGATTGGTTAGCAGTGCACACGACCGATATTGGTAGTCCTCTTGTCGCCATCGCTATCGCATTATGTATTGGGTTTTACCTTGCCTATAAACGTGAGGTTATTCGGTTCTTTATCATTGGTGGCAGTATGGTGGGTTCCGCAGGTCTTGTGTCCATCATTAAATCACTGATTGAGCGCCCACGCCCACAGTTATGGCATCACCTATTATCTGAAAAAGGATTTTCATTCATTAGTGGGCATGCCACTATGAGTATGACACTTGCTGCAGCGATAGTGGCTATTCTTTGGCGCACAAAATGGCGCTGGCCAGCAATTATTGGCGGTACTGTATACGCAAGCTGGGTTGGATTCTCACGTCTTTATCTAGGGGTACATTATCCGACAGATATTCTTGGCGGTTGGGTGGTTGCTTCGGCCTGGGTACTTGTTGTTACGCTGACAATTCATCTTGTCTTCGGCGATACGATCAGCATTCCATTTGCAAAAAAGTCTTGACATACAAGTTATACAAGTATAACATTATATTTATGGCTTTTGAACATAATGTCAAACTAGCGGGTACGGTAACTGTTGGTCCTAAAGGGCAGGTGGTTATTCCGGCAGAAGTCCGCGAACAAATGCAATTTGGGCCCGGTGACAAGCTAGTTGCACTGTATATCAAGGACAAAAAATCAGTGCTCCTTATTACCGAAGAACAAGCCCAGGCATTTGTCACTCATATGGGTGAACAGTTTACACAATTTAAAAAAGACCTTGAGGAAGGAAAAGAATCATAATGTTGCATCACTTCTCTTTGCGACAAAAAATTATTGTCATGGTTGCTGTGATGAGCAGCCTATTCCTTGTTGCACTCGACCAGACAGTCATTGCTACCGCGTTGTCGGCAATCGTCCGTGAATTCAAGAGCTACTCGAGTCTTGGCTTTATTGTGACTGCGTACATGCTTACAACGACGATCACTGTGCCACTCGCTGGTAAATTGTCTGACATGTATGGTCGCCGACCAATGCTAATTACGGGTGTGAGTATTTTTACGATTGGTTCACTACTCTCTGGGTTGTCACCGTCAGTTGAATGGCTGATCGCATGGCGAGCCTTGCAGGGTATTGGTGGCGGTATCATTACCTCGCAGGCCTTTACGATCGTCGGTGACCTCTTTACCCCGCGTGAGCGCGGTCGTTGGCAGGGCATGATTGGTGCCGTGTTTGGCATGAGCTCGGTAATTGGTCCACTAATTGGTGGCTGGCTAACCGACAAACAGCACATCCTCGGCCTTGTGACCGACTGGCGCTGGACATTCTTCATTAACGTACCGGTTGGTATTATTGCTGCCATCATTATTATGGCAAACCTCCCGAACATCAAACATGATGCAAAGCACTATCCAGACTATGCAGGTGCAGCAATGATGTCTATTGTACTTGCATCAGTAGTACTTGCAGTCGATAATACGAAGGTTATTTTCAAGTTTCTAACTGATACTGGTGTAGAGCTTGGCCTTATCCAAGGTATCCTGTGGTCAATTGTTATCCTAGGCACCGGTCTCTTTATAGCTGTTGAGCGCCGTGCAAAGCAACCGATCCTGCCACTCCGCTTCTTCAAAAAGCAGGTATACACAAAGCTCACCGCTGTGACACTTCTCTTTGGCGCCGCGTTTATGGGTTCAATCTTGTACCTTACGCAGTTCAACCAGCAGGTATATGGCGCATCTGCATCTCAAGCGGGGTATATGCTCCTACCGATGGTTGCAGGTATGATGGTATCGTCAATCGGTACTGGCCAAATAGTATCGCGCCTTGGTCGCTACAAAATATTCATCGTAACTGGCTTTACACTTGCGACGCTCAGCATCCTGGCGCTTCTCACGCTTGAGCCTTCATCACCGTACTGGCATGAGGCAGTTATTATGACCTTTGCAGGTCTCGGCCTTGGTATGGCTATGCCAATCTTGAGCCTCGCTGTTCAGAACGAATTCGAGCATCAGGATCTTGGTGCTGCAACCTCAAGTGTCCAGCTCTTCCGTGGACTTGGCTCTACCATTGGTACGGCAATCTTCAGTGGCATGCTTACTGCCGGTGTACTCGCCGCGATAGGCAAACCAACTGACATCCCCTACATACAAACCCTTCAAAGATCTCCACAATCAGCACAGATGCTGAATGGTAACATTGATGCGGATGTATTGCTGCAAATCAATACACAGAAGGATACGATTGCTGACGGTGCAAACAAGGCCTTTGATAAAATCCCCGCACCTGCGGTACGCGATGAGACCAAGAAGTCATTTGCAGATCAGCAAAATAAATATAGTGCTGAAGTCACCGATGCATTTACAAAATCATTGCACCAGATCTTCATGCTCGGCGCAGCGTTAATGGCACTTTCACTCGTCATAGTATGCTTTGTCAAAGAACGTCCGCTGCGCGATAGTGTAAATATCACACCATCAGAGTAACAGGGGTAATGGAGCAAGTATAAATGCCTATGCTTGCTCTATAAAGCTTCATTTTGATACAGTTACGTTTGGCTCAAAGAAATGTCTAACTACAGAGTAATCAAAGGTCGAGAATTTTCAGTAAATGAGCCAAAGGTAAATAAAGCACATGCCAATAGCAATCACGTTTGCTCCGTCGCGGAGCAAAAAGATCGCGGTGGATGTGGTGCCTGCCAACTGGCAGCTGTATATCGCACACGACTAGCGTATATACGCTACAACCGCTCTTATATAAAGGGCAAACAACAAACAATACACCCCAAGGCACCGGGGTGTATTGTTTTGTATTACGCCCGATTACTGAGAAAGCATTCCGCTGTCTTGGAGTACTGGTTTAATAACAAGCGTGTCAAATGCTGTAGCGTCACTCCACACCGGTTGAGCGCCAGTGACACTCTGGGGAACAATCTTGTCATCCTTGAAGTACTCACTGCTTACTTCTTTGCCATTCAAATAAAGTGTTGGCGTACCGCTCACACCTTGTTTCTTGCCAAGTGCCATATCAAAGTTAATCTTTTTGCTAATATGATTTGAATCACTTGAGTCACCGTTAAGCGCCGATTCAAGTTTACTTTTATCGATACCAACAGCATCAGCAAGGCCTACAAAGTAGTTGGTGCGGTCTGAGCCGCTTAATTGATTCCATGAATCTTGCGTTTCGTATAGCTTATTGTGCATCTCCCAAAACTTACCCTGAAGATTTGCTTCTTCGGCAACGGTTGCTGCAGCAAGTGCATTAGGGTGAAGCGTTGAAAGCGGGTAGTTGCGGAAGATGAATCCGAGCTGATCTTTGTACTTTTCGGTGATTTGCTTAATGACAGGGTAGGCATCACCGCAACCTGGGCACTGGTAGTCACCATACTCAACCAAAGTCACCTTGCTTTTCGTGTTACCAAACGTATGGTCGGCAATCTTACCGTTGTCATCCATTGCACTCTGAATTTTCAATGCATCAACCTTTGCGACATCAACCTTATTCATACTCGACATATAGATAAGTCCGCCAATGAGCGCCACGCAAATAACAGCAAATATAATCCACGCTCTTTTTGTCATATACAGAATTCTCCCTCGTTTATCTATATAAAAGTATACCGCGTATTGCATAGCGCAGCAAGGTAAAGGTGAGGTACAATAAAGCCATGCAGACGTTCATTGTCATACCCCTCTGTCTTACCATAGTCTTCTTAATTTTGGCAGCAAGCATATCTCCCAGGCGTTCGCGCCTATCACGATTTGAACTCGAACGTCGTCGCGAAGAAGGCGACACTTCAGCGCATGGCGAGCTTGAGCGTGAGTTGGCAATTGCTGACGTTGTTTCGTTCCTTCGTGCAGTGGTTGCGCTTCTTTTGGTATTTGCCGTATTATTGGCTGTTTCGACCTTTGGCCCGTTCTTTGGCCTTATCATTGGCGTCATACTTGCACTTGGGTATGGGCGTATGGCACAAGTTGACTGGGTACACGGTCTAGCGGACCGCATGTACCAGCCGTATGATGAATCACTTGTCAGCTTTGTGCAAACACAGCCCTGGATTGGT
>DATIIX010000102.1:0-6498 GCA_035479175.1 Saccharimonadales bacterium (SeqCode)
TACGATTGCTTCAAGTGTTTCTGGGCGAATTGCCGCTTTTGTTTCAACCTTTGCGATAATCTGCGCTGTTGAACCATGGCTTGCCAGGATTTGACGAAGGTTATTAATGTCGTCTTCACTCTGAACGAAGCTAAGTGCTACATAGTCATAGTCCTGTGTTGCGCCAAACTCAAGATCTTTAAGATCCTTTTCAGTAAGAATGTCGCCACCAAAGTCAGTATCTGGCAGGTTAATCCCTTTTTTACTCATCAGGAAGCCGTCATTTTCAATGCGAAGGCGGATAGCAGTACCTGATTCAATCCCAATGACTGTGGTACGAACCTTACCGTCAAAGAGGTAGATTGGTTCGTTAACCTTTACTTTTTCAGCAAGGTTGTACTGTACAGGCAAAATATTGTCGTGATGATCGGCTGCGAAATCAAGGATAATTTCATCACCTTTCTTTACGTCATGGCGGTTGTCGTTAAGAACACCAAGACGAATTTTTGGGCCTTGCAAATCTTGAAGCACAGCAACTGAGCGACTACTCGCTGCGCTTGCTTCGCGAATCCATTTGAGCTGATCGAGTCGCTCTTCGTGCGAGCCGTGACTAAAGTTGAATCGAAAGCCATTTACACCAGCATCGATTAACTCAGTGATTTTCTCCTCGCTTGATGTAGCCGGGCCCAAGGTTGCCAGGATTTTAGTGCGTTTAAAGATTGTGTTCATTTCTATAATTGTACAATACCGAGACACTATACGCTATGGCCAAACAGAACACCTACCCCATAGGTAATTGCCATGGCAACGAGGCCACCTGCAACAACACGTATAATCGCGCGCACCTTCGGTGCTTTACCAACAATGGCGCTCACATACCCTATTGCTAAGAGGGCAATCACAACAGCTGTGACCGCAAACGGAATGCGCCAAGCGCTAGGCGTGAGAATCATCGCCAGAAAGGGGACTAAGCCGCCCATAGAGAAGGATAAAAAGCTTGCGATTGCTGCTTGCCACGGGCTATTTAAATCATCAGGGTCAAGATTAAAGTGTACATGCAGGTGCGCGCGCAAGGCATCGCGCTCGGTCAGTTCAACTGCGACCTGTCGGGCTGTTTGAGCGCTTACCCCTAGCTTTTGGTATTCGCGTGCCAACTCATCAAGCTCGCCCGCTGGGTCTTTATGTAAATCTTCTTTTTCTAATGCTACGTAGGCTTTTTCGGCATCTGATTGACTCGAGACGCTTACATATTCGCCTACGGCCATACTTAAGGCTCCTGCAATTAGTGCCGCGAGTCCAGCTAGGGCAATTGAATGGGTGTCACTCGTCGCTCCGGCGACGCCCATCATAAGGCTTGAGATACTGACAATGCCATCATTGCCGCCAAGAACAGCAGCACGAAGTCTATTTAACTTGCTATTATTGGCCATATCTGACGGCAACTCGTATTTTGTTTTATCATACTCTGCCATGGTATCTGTTATTATATCATCTTTCTTGATGGCAATGAGTAACATCTACACCCCCGTAAAGCATAAGGGTTTTATACTTATAGAATATAATTGACGTATACCAAACTTGGTGTTACTTTAAAGTCAATAGGAACTGTAGGAGCTAAATCGGGGAGGATTTATGTTCAACCAAGTAAACCGCAGGTTAACTGCGGCATTGATGGCTTTGGCCGTCGTAATATCAAATGTAATCGCCCCTGTTGCACCTGCATTCGCAAGCAGTAATGATAAACAGGTCTACTGTAATATCGAGGGGAATTCTGGGCAGTGGAAGGCGCAGATTAGTAATGGCAACACTGAGCATGAGTTTAAACTTCCTGGTGTATTCGTGCATGACCAGCATGACGTTACACCCGCCATGAACGATCAGTGTACGCAGTTGTTTCAAGCGCCAACGCCAACAGCTCCAGTTGCCACGCCTGCAGCATGCGACACGGCAGGTAGCCTCACGCTCACAGACACCTTAGATTACACATGGTCAACAAATCCAGCATATCACGGCCCTGGTACATACGCAGCGACTGCGACTATCAGGAACAATGTTAATAAAGTCTTCAGCAACGGAAAGACATCTATTTCTTTCAATAACGTCATTGTCCAGCAACAACTTGATGGCCCTCAATGCCACAAGCCTGCAGATAAAATCACCTACACTGAATGGGTTGACGGGCAGGAGGATTGTACTACTTTAACAGTCACGCAAACTCGCAACAAAATCACTACACCATACAAATGGGATCAAAATTCTAATAGCTGGGTACTGGATACTGCACATGAGGTTATCACTCAAGATACTCCTCGACAGCGTAATCTTACTTCATCTGAACTTATGACGTGTACGCCAAAGCCAAAAGATACCACTACCTATAGCGAATGGTCTGATACCGCCCCTTACAAATGTGGCAATACGTTCATCGATCAGACCCGTACCAAAACGAGCACAACCTACACATGGAGCGGTGCGGCTTGGGTGTCTACCGTAACTACCACGACTGAGAGTAGGACGCGTGTTCCTACAGCCAACGAACTGGCAATTTGCGCTAAACCAGCCGATTACACAACCACCACGACAAAAACGGCAACTATCTGTTTACCTGGGGGTGGCGGTAAAACAACTACCTGGACTACGGTCAACACTTATACCCACATACTTATCTCCAATAAGTGGGTAAGCATACTTAAGTCATCGAAAACAACCGACCAAACCGTAGATGCTTCTGAAGCAGACTGCCCTACCCCTAAGCAAGTTAACCCGACTTGCAACACGCTTGGCAGCCTTACTCTCCCTGCATACAAAGATGGCATTCCTGGCGTTCATCACACCTACTATGTATGGGTAAACGGCATTAGGACAAGTTACTCAGCAAGCAGCGACGTTGTCGTTGCAAACATTCCACAGGGTGCAACTGTAGAAGTAAAGCTCTACATCAATGGCACTGAAAGGTTTGGCTGGCCAATCTACAAACACACATTTACATTCAGCACATCAGACTGTATCGCTATTCCACAGCCACCGCAGCAGGCTGATGAATGTGGCCCGAACAACGCATACTGGATTATACCTGCAGACACTAATGACGTTCACTGGTCTACAAACACGACCAATGGTCACCTTATCGCAACCGCTATCGGTGGACACTTCGTAGGCGGCGCTGCAACTATCGACTTTGGTGCAGCCAAGGATTCAAACGATGTGTGCCCACCAGCCGTTGTTACTCCGGTAAAGCCACAGATTGTTGACTGCGAAGTCGTTCTCCCAATCACACTCGGTATTACTTACAAAGAAGCGTACCTCGACACTAACGGCAACATTGTTGACCCTAGCCAGGCAGGTATCACTGCAACACACCGAGGTGTACTTGCAACCGCAAATCCAGGTTATGTACTCAGTACCACCAACTACGATGAGCAGGGCTACCTCTACACGTTTGATTTCACTGATATGAACTGTGGTAAGGGTGACGTTACGCCACCAACGGTAACTCCACCAGTAGTTACTGCTGCCTCTACCACACCCCCTACACCAGCTGAATTACCACACACTGGTTCATCACTCGGTGGATTGCTCGTAACACTCCTTGCGACTCTCTCAACCTACGGTGTCGTGTACTTCTTGCAACCAAAGCGCCGCTAGATAATAGCAACCAAAAATACCCCGGATTAACCGGGGTATTTAACGTAGTGGTTCCATATAGTAATACCCGACAATGGGACTAGTTTGTATTTGGTATCCTGAAGCGGACACCTCTTGTATAATTCATTGCTCATGCCGTTATTGTATTCTATGTACGATCAGCGAATACAACAAGTCGATTTGTATAGCTTTTTTTAGCTTCATCCCAGCTGCCATCACAGGTTATTAGATTCAAATGAGAATTGCCATCGTTTGACTTGAAGATAGCGGTTGTATCAGCATCTGGGTTGTATCTTTTACTCTTACGTATGACAAATGCAATGGTTGTTCTCTTATCGCTATCGACATACAATTTGTCACCTTCCTGTAACTTAGATAATTGAGTGAAGACAGAGGGTTTCTGGTGATCCCAACCGTAGTGGCCTGCAATAACGGCATTGCCATTCTCGCCCGGACGTGGACCATATTTATACCATGCTGTATTGTCTTGGTTCTCCTTTATATCCATTACTCCGCCCGGAGTAATGCCAACAGGTTCAACGGCAGAATTAACATTAATTGCAGGGATTCTGAGGCGTATCGGTATCCCAATATCATTAACACTTTTTTGAGATAGTACTGGGGTATGAGACGTTTCTCTTGCAATACTCTGGGCTGGTCGATTGAATGCGAGACCCAGGGTAGGTGCAGCTGCTGCAAGAAGGCCTACGGCTATAATACTGAATACAATACGCCTAGCCATGGACTTCGATTGTTTTTCAGGCATTGTGAGCAAGCAGATGGCTCCTTAGTTTTTGGCTGAGAGATGCCGCTTTTCAACGAAGTAGCCTCCACATAGGCTAGCGGTAATGAGGCCAACAGATCCGAGTATTAATACGGTACTCATTGTGTCTTCTGTGTGCACGCCTGTGTTTGGGAGCTTGGGCGTCGTTGAACTCCCGCTTCCACCGCCCCCCGATGGGGCTGTACAAGTAGGTTTCGCAATGACATCATTAATCAGCGTAACATTGCCATTTCGTGCCAGTAGTCTACCCTCGATGTTTGCACCATTGGCCACGCTGATTGAATTAAGGGCGAGAATGCTCCCTTTGAACACGGCCGTAGTATTAACGCTAGCTGTATCTAATCGCCAAAAGACATTACAAGCCTGTGCTCCATTGATTAATGATACCGTACTCCCAGCCCCAACGGTCAGTCCAGTACCGGCTGCGTTCATTTCAAAAATGAAAACAGAGGAAGGATCGCCTTGCCCATCAAGGATAAGGGCACCCGCACCTGCCGTAATTCCAAAAGTGGTAGATGCTGAGTCATATACGCCCGCCGTCTTGGTGGTACCACCTAGCTCGGTTGGTACGGTTGTTACGGGAGTGCGCCCCGCCGCATCCGTATAGGCTGTCGTCAGATTATTTTTGGCTGTCACCAGCAACGGGCCGTTAGTAACTCTACAAGGAAGCGGCCCTGCGGCGTCCACGGAATAGATCGTTCCGGTTACTTGAGAACAAAGTAGCCCAATCCCAGCACCTGTAGCTGGACTTAGTCCGACGTCTCCTGTAATGACTGATGTGTTACCCGCGTCCGTAATGTTGGGAGTTCCTGCAAGAATTGCAAATGGTGCGGCTGTTTGTAAATCTACGGTAGGCTGCGCTGCAAATGCAATAGACGAAGTCATTACCGTTCCACTAGCTCCGATCAGTAACATTATGCCGATCAAAATTTTTCTTGAATTTTTATAAGTTTTCATGTCCTATTCCCTATTGTTATTTGACGAACGATAAACTTGAACCTATGCAAAGGTTTTTTATATGGACGATTTAATCGAAGACGTAGGATCATCCGAGTTCTTTTCTAGAATATGTACAGAATTATTTTTCCTCATCTCGCGAGGAGTGATGTTAAATACATCCTTGAAGACAATGTTGAACTGTCGGATGCTAGAGAAACCAACACTAAATGCAATATCAGTGATTGGTAACTTTGTACACGTTATGAGTTGTTTAGCTGCGTCAATACGTTTCTCCTGATTAAAATGTAATGGTGAAGAACCCGTTACTCGTCGGATGATGCGTCGCAGCTGTCGTTCACTCATATGTAACGTATCTGCGAAGCCATTTACGCCACGATCATTTATAACGCCGGCATCTATGCTATCGAGTATCACTAGTGACAGGTCACCCTTTGATGTATCTAGACAGCAACGTCCACATGTCTGATATCCGCATGAGATTGCCTCCGAAGCAGTGTCGAAGAAGGTGTATTCTGCCTGCAATGGATGAGGAGCTGGACAAGAGGGACGACAATATGTTCCTGTTGTTTTTGCAAAATAAAACACGCCATCAAACTTCCTGTTTCTTTCTCGCACTGCGCGATACCGTACGGAGTTGCTTAAGCTCGTCGTCATATGTACATCTTTGCATGGTAAGTTTTTATATACTAGCGATTATCGGACATTCAAAGATATCCTTTTTGCGCAAAGAGCTATCCCTCCACTAAATTATTAACCAATATTTTTCTCCGAACTTTGACTATGTAGTATCTTTATTAAGATCACACTTAGTGTTTTGTGAATTGTGATGAAATAATCAAGAAACTAAAATGCAATAGATGGGTCAGCTGCAATTGGTGATCAAAATATAATACTTCCTCGCTCGAAAAAACGAACAAGCTCGTTTTTCTCTCGCCTCGTCGTATTATCGTACCCGGATTATGTTTTGCTTGCGCAAAGCCAATCCGAATCCGACTACTCGCAAAAGCACCAAGTTTTAAACCCCACACAAGGTGAGGTGTTAAACTTGGTGAACCTAAGGGTGAATAGGGTTGAAATCTTCTTCGGTGAGTTGGAATATCTTACTACTCACCTATGCAGCTAAATATATG
>DATIIX010000103.1:0-10620 GCA_035479175.1 Saccharimonadales bacterium (SeqCode)
GTAGGGCGATCATCGCCAGCAGCGTCGCGATTATCGTTACTGCTACGAGTGGCCACAAGAACCGCTTGTCTATGAGCTGCTTATCGCGCATTGCGATCAGTGAGCTTCCACTGAGTCCGAGAGACGCTACGGACGCTCCAGCTGCAATTTGTTGCGGTGATAGGCCAATAAAAAGGTAGTATGGCGTCATAATAAAGCCGCCGCCTCCACCGCTCATGCCACTAATAACGCTTGATAAAAACGCGACACAAAATGTCACGAAAGTAAGTATGTTCATTCTATTTCCTTTAAATGATAATTCAGTTTTTATATATGAAGAAATTGATGCAGCGCGTCGCTGACATAATCTATGCCAAAACTGTACAACTTTTTTTGAGAGAACAGTGGGTAACTGCTATTGTGATTAACATTGTACCACAGGATAAGTGAGTAGTCAATAGCAGTTTCCTTGTTTCGATAAGTGCTATCTCAAACTCTCCAAAGCAAAAGCAATGAAAAGACCCCATCGCAGCTGCGATGGGGTCTTGATGTTTCTTTCTAGCTATACTTTACAGTAATATCCACGACCAAGATGGTGCTACAGAATAAGTTATGGTAATCGAACGACCTGATGGTAAGTATATCGTTCCGGGTGTTGCAGTGAGCTGCGTCGTACCGTCGACCGTGATATCTGTTACCGTACCACCCGTTATTGTAATAGCCGCATCGCGCCAAAAAGGATTTTGCAAGGTCGTTGTTGACGCGGGCATGGCAGGTGCGGCGATGGCGCCGACTGATTGATCCACATTGACAACCTTCATATGGCTACCGCCAATTACTCCATACGACGCACTTAATGCCTCTTGCAGTGTAATGCCACCGTCACCACCATTACTGCCAACATAAATAGTGCCGTATGCTGCGTTGTGCGTATCATTAACAATGCTATGGACACCCGCACCGGTTGTCCATTCAATATCGAGCACCAAAATATCGAGTTTAGTGACACCTGTACTTGCAAATACAACGCACTGGTTGCAGTTTTCTATTGAAGCGTGGGTAATAATGTTGCGATGCGGAGCGCCAGATGACGGCCAGATAACAAGCCCGTCAAAGCAGTTGATAAGTTGCAGCGAGTTAGCCTGGACATGCTCGTAAATGATAAGGCCGTATACAAGCCCTTCACACGAGAAGTAGCCGATGTTGCAGATATCATTATTGTTCGTTTGGGGCATAGCGAGACCGAACGCCCAGTTAGGATCTGGAACGAGTGGTGCGCCCGTAACGGTTGAACGTGCAAGAACGGATGCGTTTAATATATTAGCCTCAGCCATACCGCGGAAGTCAAATCCACAGATGTTACCGTTTTGGGGAACCTCAACAGTTATCCCGCTTACGGTCACGAGCATATTATCAAACGTTGAGGTACCGTTTCCGTATCCGAAATGAGGGGTAGGTCCGCCAATAACCGATACTTCGCCAGTCCCAGGCAAAGTAGTCCCGGCATCGTAGGTAGATCGCAGTACCGCGCCTGCCTCTTGTGGTACGGTTTGGTTCCAGTGGTAAAGCGCCGTTGCACTAACTGTACCTCTTAAGACAAGAATGAATTTTTGTTGTGGAATATGATGCGTTACAGGATCTTCAGGCGTGGTCACTGGAAGGGGAATTTGAGCGCTTCCGAATGTGGCCCCACCAGTGGTTGGTGCACCTGCAATCAAATAGACTGCAGGTGGGAAATAGACCTCGGCGTAGTTAGTGCCATCTGCAGTGCCAGCCGCATACGCAGCATTGATGGTATTGGTGATCGCGACCGTGTCGTCCGTAACGCCATCTCCTTTTGCTCCGTAGTCTTTCACATTAAAGACGCCAGGCTGCGCCATAAGAGGAGTCCAGTTTGTTAAACTGAAGCTCGTACCACTTGTAAACGAAGATATTGCGACGTAGCTTGTTCCCGAAAACGTGACAAGATCATGGGTAACGTACGCTGTAGATGGCGCCCAAGCACCCCTAAAGGTAAGTCGTGCATTAAGATCGGCTGTTAGATTAGTAATTGCGCTTTCCGGAAAAGAGTTACTCGGCACGACTGGCGCAGTAGAAAATGTTTTTATACCACCAATCATCTCATTACCTGCATTGTGAACAACCGCTGCGTCGTTGGCTTTTGTAGCAAGACTGCCTGTTGATTTCAATGTTCCGTCGGTATTATGTTCAACACTCAAGAACTCATTAAGTATATTGCCCCATATCTCATTATCACTGCCTGGTACTGGAAGACGCGCCATACTGTTTACAAACCCCTTATTGCTAATACTAGTATGGTATACAAAATGCTTGTGATTGTAAATACTTGAGGTTTCTATGCCTTCTCAACGTACCGCAAAATAGACCGGGTCACAATGATTCAGGGGAGTATATCGAATCTTTATCGGCGAAGAACATTTCAGCCGTCTCAAACACTTCAGTGACAACGCGTACTGCGGTTTGAGGCAACATTGTGGGATTATAGAAAATATTATGGTAATGCGCTCGTGGTATGTTAAGTGTCCGCAAAATTTCCCATACCTTATCCTGCTGTGCTTTCATATAATCCGGCAGCATAACAAGATGAGTGATTTTTTGATTTTCTGGCTTTAAAAAGGTGGCGGCATCAAGTGCTTCGCATAACCATCGCCCCTGTCTCGTCCTTAAGATCACACGCTGATATAGGGGGTTTTCGGCATCCTCGTTTACAAATACGATTTCATCACCACGCCGAAAAATAAAACCACGCGATTCAAGTTGCGTAACAAGATGATCGGCATCTGGGACTCTTGAGCTTTCAGGAATTAAAAGGTAATCTTTTCCGTCAACGGCATCCTCAGGTACAATTGCCGCATATTGCAAAAGCGCAAGTAAACTCGCACGAAAGTTTTCTTTATGCCGCCTTGTAAAGTGGGCTAGCTCTTCACTTCTATGAACGGTACCCTTCTTAACATTATATTCATCATAGAGGGAGATGAGGCGAGCTGACGGAAAGAATCTGCGCATTACGCCGGCTAGACTAAGCCCAATGCTATCTTCGGGAATAAGATGGGACGCGTGCATGTTGCCTTCGTACTGTAAGTAATCCGTAAGATAGGGACCAAACGTTTCAAATTCAATAGGGTAGCCCGCAGTGCGGGCATTCATAAGCAGGCTAATCTGCGCCCGCGAAAAATCAACACCTTGAGTCTGGTAAGGCTGATCGAGTTTATTTAAATATTTTGCCAGTGTATTGAGTTGTTGCTTTGACAGTTTACTATTCTCAACGCCAAGTCCTACCGCTTCCTTTGCATGTCTAATCTGTTCGCCGTGAAAGCCCCGAACATAAATAGACTGCAAAAATACAGCGATGTCTCGTGTATGGCTAGTAGGATTAACTTTATTCATGTGTTATATCGAATAACTGCTCCTACTATAATATCTGTTTTTCCTAAAATAAATAAGTCTACATATTATACATCGGCAGGGGCGGGGCGTCGTTGCCCCTGCCCCTGCCTTCATTACGATGCGGATCTACCGCTTCGTCGGCGTGGGCTGCATCCCACAGTCGCCAGGGAGTTTGCGCGACATGTTGTTGGCGGTGAACCAGGCGTCACTCTGACGGTCGGTCCACGCATGCCAGGTGACGAGTGCGTCTTTGCACTCTTTCAAGCGCTCCGGCATGAGCGGCTTCACCTTGTTGTCCTCACTGAGCGTGCCGATCGTCTGGCGCACGTTATTGAGACAGCTCAGCTGCTGAGCATCCGGTGACGGTATCGGCCCAGAGCCGGATGGAAGGGGCTTGAGCACGTCGCAGACATTCTGTGTCTGCCCCTGCGCCCCTTGATCTGCGTTTTTCGTTGTTGATTTGCAACCAACAACGAACATTACGACAGCCATTGGAATGACCGCCACCTTCAGGAACCTCTTGACCAAGACGTTCATTACCATCTCTCTTCCAAGTCAAGATCGCGCACGGCGCACGCAGTTTGGTCCTTGGCCTTGGAAAAATAGATACATTAAATAAATATACCGACTCTTTCAAGGCCAAGTCGTAGGGAGCAAAAGCTCGACCTACTTTATAATTATACGCATATTATGTGTATACAATCTTAGATTATTCAAAAAAACAACAGATTTGATATACCGTGCGCTCATTTATATTGCTTATGGTAAAATGACAGGATGAAAAAAGTCGAAGTAGCTCAGGAATACCCATATTGCCGTGAGGCCCTCTATTAGTTGAATGCTCAAAACCCATCGATCAGAAGTTGGCATATAACGCCACTCGTGAAGCGTTGGAGGTTACAGACACCACTGTTAGACGATATTTCCTTGCTGCCATTTTTCACGGAATGCTCGTCGCCAAGCCAACACCCGACCAAATCGTTGGTATGCTTGAAGCATCATTTTCGTTTGATGATTATCACCCAAACACCCGCCCCATGCTTGCACCAAAAACCAATAAAACGCCGACGATTACACTTATGGGAAGTGGTAAAAAAGGCCTAAAAACCGTTAACATTTCAACGCTCGCGGCCATTACGGCTAGCAGCTCAAAACGGATCATTGTTACTAAACCGTGTACTGAAGCGATATCTTCACTCACAGGTTCGGCCGATTTCCTGCAAGTTCTCGGTATTGAAGCTCACAAAGACAAAGACCAAATGCGTGATATTGCTCTAAAAACAGGGCTCGGGCTGTTTTTTGTTAATTCGTACATGCCTCAGTTTATGGAACGATATGATGGTGTATTTTATGCTCCGCACGCTATGAGTTATGCGCTCGCTGGTCTCGTCTCACCTTTTAGTACGGATTCGCTTTTATATGGACTTGCACTTGAAGATACTGCGTTATCCTACGAAGTATTTAAGCGCTATAACATTACTAATCCAACAGTCGTGTCTAGCACGGTTGACGGAGTTCATTTTGTTGATGAGGCCCTGCTAGTTGGCAAAATATCCATTAGTACAGCGACAAATAATGGCGTCTACGAATTTAGCAAAATAATAGGCGGCAGCCCGATTAAGATTGAAAGCTTCGAGCCTGCAAAAAGCGCCACTAAAAAGGATAATGTGTTAAAAGGACTTCGGTCTATTCTACCTGGATCACATTCCGACCTTAGTCGCACGATTGCTCTTAACGCAGGGCTGATTATGTATGCCGGAGGGGTAGTCGATAGCATTGAGCACGGCTATGATATTGCCATGGCTCTTATTGCGGATGGAAGCGCCTGGAAACAGCTTCACGAATTCGTTGAGGATGTTGAGCTATTGCAGACAATCGTCTAGAGAATGTCACACCTCAATCATCCATATCTCACGACGAGCGTATCACTCTACTGAGGTATGGAATTTGCCTACGATCAAAAAATCAGCCCACGCGCCGCGATAATACGGCACGTGGGCGAGGTGGCGGGCTGTATGCCAAAGGGTAATCAATCTTGGTTAGATAGTTTACCGTTTTTGCTTTGGCTCTTTTTTGCCCGAGGGTTCTTTAGGACCAGGTTTGCGCGATGGCTTGGGCGAAGGCTTTTTGGGGCCACCAGTTGGCGCCGCAGCCAATGTCATACACGAGTGCATCGTAACCTCCATTGAATCCTATAACTGCGACAAAGCGCCGAAGTCATAGTAATAAGTATACCAGTCTTACATTAACTACCCCGCCAACCACTCGGTCGGCGGGGTAGTTGCCGTACCATGAGTAGTTGACGGGGTTGCGCGCTGCTATGTGGCCGGGATCAGACCCAGCTGCTGCGCGAGCGCGGTCGCCTGGTCCACCTGGTCGGCGATAGCGCTGATGCACTCTCGCCACAGGTCCGGGCCCAGGGTGATGTCGATCGCCTCGTAGATGTCGGTCAGCGTGGCCTTGCTGCCAGCCGCCATCAGGTGATTGATCTGTCGAATTGTGCCGGCCGGGTCGGTCTGGTACCGCTGTCGTAGCACAACGGCGACCATACCGGCTAGGACATAGCCGTAGTTGTAGAACCCCTGGCGCAGCTGCGGCCAGTAGATCCTATGCTGTTTACCTGCTATGCGGGGATAGTTGCTCTCTAAAGTTTAGACAACACCCTCTCTCTAGTTATGAAAAATTAAATAGTCTGCAGTTTAAACTGCAGACTATTTAATTTTCAACAAATTTAGCTACTTAAGCTGCGCCCACAGGCTTTGTGTGTCTAAGTATTGCCTCATAACGTCAATCTTACCTGCTGCATTGACATGGTAGACAAAACACTGCACCACTTTGTATTTTTGCCCTAGGAGGCTCTTAGGGTCCTTTGGCCAAGGCCAGTGATTGGCGTTGCCAAATTCAATTACATCATCACTAAGCGTGCCAATATTCCAATATTCAAACACGCCCCAATCCTTAGCCATTGCGTTTGTTATCATAACAGGCTCTTTTTGGTCTGATGACCCAGCCTTAAGCCACGACATGACCTGTTCCTTACCTTTAAGCACCTTAAGGTAAGGCATAAGTCCCCATTCGATATTATCTGCGATCTGATCCTCGATGGCCGATATATCACTCGCGGCAACTCCATATATCAACCTTGACATCGGTGTAGCCTTTGAGCCCGGCTGCAGTGTGTCATGGTTCATATCAAGTGGCTGTGTACTTTCAATGTCAAGATCGTCGAATCCGTCCATATGTTATCTCCTTCTTTGATTTATTTAATACCACTAATAAGTATAAGCGTCTTCAGGAGGCGCTGTCAATTATTTTGATACTCGGTACCGTTTTCGATTAAAATCCACTTCAAATCACATAGGTTTTCGCCGCATGCCAATACAGCACTCAAAGAGAAGAGCGTAATTTTGGTAAAGAATGTCGCTAATGGCGTCAAAATAGGGTATAGTTGCTTGCATGCAACACAAAATGGGACTTCGTCAGCAAAAGAAGCAGCATGTACTAAATACGGTGCATAAAACGGCCGTAACGCTCTTTACTAAGCGGAGCTACGATACTGTATCCATGGAAGATATTGCAAAGGCGTCGGGGATATCTCGGAGCACTCTTTTTAGGCATTTTGCAACCAAAGAAGCGACGGTTCTACACAATAACCTCAATCCTATACTCCGTGACATATTTCGCAATCAACCAACTCATATAACAGCTATTCAAGCGATCCGTAATACATTGCGCATCGTACCCTTACAGTCCAACGCTAGCAAATTGCACGAGCAACGCTACAACCTCATCCGGACTGTTCCCCAATTACGTATCGCCTTATTGCAAGAGTTAGCTCAAACAAGCGACATGCTCATAGATCTGATTGCCGAACGTACCAACCGCTCAACTGATGATATCGTTGTTTGCACACTCGCAAATGCGCTTATGGGTACAGCAGTGGGTATCGTACTTAGCTTAAATGAAACAGAGGACTATCTTACAAGATTTGATCAGGCTTTAGAGCAGCTCGAGGCTGGATTTGTAATATAGTGACTCATTCTTTGTCATGGATTATCTGACGCGCTTTGTATTACTAGCAACCCGTACCGCTCGAGTAAGCGCAGTAGCCGTTGGTAATATTGCGTCTGATGCCATATTATTTTATAATTAATAGATTGGTATCTCGTCGTCCGCCATGCACACGCGAAAGAGACGGCAATTGTTTTTGCGGAAGGAGTAGTGACAGTTTATGCCACATCACCCCGATCTGCTCGCGCGACTGCGCGTCGCCATACCTCATAAAGCGTCCGCCAAGGACCTCGAGATCTTGAGGGCCACTGGTATGGAAACGTGTACTGTACTCCTCACTGCGGAAGAAAAGCGTAGGAGACTCGCCGGCCAGGACGCCTGGGCACTCGACCACGCCACTCAGGCATATTTTGTGGCCTGCTGGTGTGCATTCGTCAACCAGGCACTCGGTGCGGCGTTTCTCGACAGAAGCTACGAGATCAACCTTAGTGCTGTCGGGTACGTTCCTCAGGTGACCGCGGACCAAACCGAGGCGTTCTTCTGGGAAGTCGCCGAATGGCTACCCGGGATTTCTCAGGTAGCGGTCAGTTCGCCTTACATTCTCGGTTTGGGCATCCCGCATGAACTACCGGGCTGGGTTGGCGCTGAACCGTGTCCCAGAGCACATTTGCTCGCGATGTTTGCCGCCTGTGCGACGATTGTCGAGCACGCCGAGGTCGCCGTCAACGACCTCAATGCGCTGGGCGCCGATAAGCATTCGGCTGACATGCGGGTCCTCCTGGGCGATCTGCGGGCGGCAAAAACCGCCATGATCTATGCGGCTGATCTGCTGCCGCAGCTCAACGACAGCTCGATCGGCCAGAGGTTGCATGGGGAGATTGAGAAGAACGTCAAACTTGCCATCGGACTGACCTACCGCGTGGGCCAGCTTGCCGCCATGCCGCAGCTGATCGGCAGGTCACAGCTCACCCCCCGCCGCAACCGGTCTACGGCCAAGCGAAAGCTACCGCTGCCCAGTGAGCGTGGGTTCAATAAGTGGTGCCTGACCGATCCCGCAATTCACCAACACTGGCGCCGCGACCCGGCGGCTGTCAGTGCAATCAAGATGCTCTGGCAGCGCGACCCCGACCCAGAGGCGACGCTGGACATCCAGTCCGAGATTAACGCCGCCAACGCGCTGGGCGCCATCTGGTGCAATGGCCAGGGCAACTATTACTGTTGTCCGTGGCCCGCGATCTACCAGGCGCTCGACCCGATCACTATAGGTGGGTGCAGTATCCTCAGGGGGCAGACCTTCACATTCGACGTCTCCGTCAAGGAGGGAAGGTTCAAGCGCGAGATCCTCGTCGCCAGCTTCCGTCCAATCGCTGAGGCAGACTAGGAGGGCCGAAGGCAAGCATACGACTAACACTCGTCAGGCACCGCTGCCCTCAGCCACGGGTATGTGGCAAAGCCCTGGACCTTCCAGGCGTCAGCATAGGGTGGGCTGGCTAAGTACGGTTCGGGCTGTCATCACGACACGCCCAATCCGAACAGCCGGCTCCCCCTGTGCAGGATCTACCCAGGATCTATTCGGGCATTTTACAGTTACAATAATATTTATAAGTTCATGGCATATCCAGCCCACGTACCATTAATCAGGTACGCGGGCTGGGCAGACTAAAGAATAGTCCTAGGATTCGCCCTAGTTCACGTCACCGCGGCGGCGGCGTCGGCTGGGGTGGCGTCCGCGGTGGCTTCGGCCTGACCGGCGGCCGGCCTCCTGGCGGAGCTGTGGGCGGTCTCGGCGTCGGTGGTGATGCGAACAACACCATTCTTTCCCTTCGTAGAGTCCTGTGGCAGCAACGGAAGTGTCGAAGCCAACTCTATATATTATAATATACTTTCTACAGTTTCATGTATGTATGTTACAAAAATGTAAATTTTAGCTCGACATGCGTGGTGAGTTTCATAAAAAGTAAACTCGCTTTTACTGGCAGCAAATGCGAGTAACTGCTACTTGGTGCGGTATTATGAGAGTATGGATAGTGATGATCCGGTTATAGCGTCCGCACTACACGTGCTCTCGAAATTTAAGCCAAAGTCTGTATTCCTCTACGGTTCTCGCGGCCGCGGCGATGCCAAACAAGATAGTGACTATGAAATCGGGGTTATCTTTGACGATGACAAATACGTCCACCGCAGTGACATACATGCCGCTATTACTGACTCACAGGTAAAAGCCTACCCCTTCAAGTGGGGCGAGCTATCGAGTGGCACATTCGGGCACGTCTTCCAGAAGTCGATTTACCTGCGTGAAATCATCACGGGCGGCAAAACGATTGCCGGGGAGCGCCTCATCGAACAGATTTCGCTACCCCATATAACTACGCTCGATCTTATTCAGCGCTTACGCTTCGACATCGGCATGGCTCTTGCAGCTATATTGTCATTCCGTACCGGCGATATGCAGACGAGCATGGAAGAGTTTAGTAAATCCTGCTTCTTTGGTCTGCGCTGTCTAGAAATATTAGAGCTGAAGACGCTCCCCGTCGGTTATGAAGAAATCTACAACCTGTCTTCTAAGCTAGTCATCGATCCTGATTACCGGTCAGTTATTGAGGCGGCACATAAAGTGCGTAACACGGGCGAACCTGCAAGTATAGATATACTGTTTGATAATATCTCGCTGCTTGATAGCTTGATTGAGCCCAAAATTTTGGTGGCATTTAATACAAGAGGAAATGAGAACATTCTATGATAGCACCAAATGCAGTGACTGGAGAAGAGTGGGTGTCATGACTTCTATCCGCTGTGACATCATCATCCTCCCTACAGAAGGACTAGCTCGGGGTGCTACTGTAATGAGTGCTGAACTCCAGAAATTTGACACACTTTTTCAACTAAACACGACTGGGCTATTTCCTCACGTTTCACTCTATATGGTGCAACTTAAAGTTGAAGACCTAGATAGAATACGTGCAAGCCTTGCAACTATTGCAGCTAACGCACCACAATTCGATCTAACTGCTACCCGCTATAGTCAAGCCAAAGGCTATATTGATGTAGAGTACGCCCGTACCGAAAACTTAGACAAACTACAAATGACAATCATCGATGCGATTAGCCCTATCCGCGACGATATGCGAGAAAAAGATAGTGCCCGTGTGTCGGCCGCTACAGGTAGGGTTCGCGAAAACCTCGAGAAATATGGCTACCACGCTGCTGGCGAATTGTTTCGCC
>DATIIX010000104.1:0-2813 GCA_035479175.1 Saccharimonadales bacterium (SeqCode)
CGCCCACAGTTCTTCATCCCGATGATTACCTTGCTACGCAACGCCGCGCTCAACTCGCTCAAATACAAGTCAGAGCTCGCCGAAGTGCGCGAGCAAAACATCGATATCGCCAACTTCGAAGATAACATGAACGAATTCAAAATGAGTTTTTCACATAGAACAGACTTAGCCTTTGACCAATACGCTAAGGCCATTGAAGAAATCGATAAATCCATCGACCGCCTCACAAAAGTAAAAGACAACCTTATGAAATCAGGCAACAGCTTGCGCCTTGCCAACAACAAAGCCCAAGATCTCAGCATCAAAAAGCTCACTCGCGGCAATCCAACCATGCAGGCAAAATTCGAAGAGGCAAAGCGCGCCAAGCAATAGCAAAAAGCAATCGGGAATTATCGAGCTTTTTGGCTATTATCACTCAATTTGCCAACGCCCCATACAAGCACAAAACCAAGCGCAAGCAAGCCAACAACTGTCGCGACGACTGATTCTACACCAGATATATCAGGATTAAGAAACGGATACGGATACCAGCCAGTAAGCCAACCGCGTACTAATGCGTATGTCGCGTATATGGCAGGAAAGAGCAACCACGACAACGCCTTTTTAAATGCAAGCTTGCGACGTGGACGATCCATTATAAAGTCTGCGAATACCGCAATTGGGATAAGATAGTGCAACACCACATTATCCCAAGGCACAGCCGTCAGAGCGACATCGTCCATATGTGACAGCAGGACAGAGAAGCCAATACCAACCACCAAGATATACACCGTAGTTGCGCTGCGCAGTAGGTCGAATTTGCTGCCCTTACCCGCAGCAATTGCTACTGCACTCAGCAACAGGGCGATTACCGCTAAGATATTCGTTTCAATAGTGAAGTAGCTAAAGAAATTCTCTGGTCTGAACGTCCCACGATCTATCGTGACTGCCATTTCTGTAACAATAGACGAAAACCCAAGCAGTGCAAAAAACAACTTGTACGAAATAAGAAATGTGTTGCGATTGACGGTATTTTTAGCTTGCTTCATACCACCATTGTATCCCATACTGCTATAGGTAAAACATTGCTAACCTGCTAAAATATACCAAAAGTTCACTTGAGGAGGCGCCGTGTCAAAACATCGTCGAAATATCTTCGGAGCATCAGGCGGCATGTTTATCGGCATGATCATTACTGGCACCGCTCTCGGACTTTTACTTAACAATGTACTTGTTGGTAGCATGCTCGGCGTCAGCGTCGCGCTCATTATTACCACGCTACTAAGAAAAGACGAATAAATCTTGGGGCCAATTCGATATTGCAACGATCCACGGCAGACTTTCTTGTATTACAGTCAGAATAAAACTTACTCTACGACGGGAGCCTGCGACGGGTCGGACTTTAGTCTAGCTGGATTACGAATCCCAACAAGCGATACAAATCCACCCACAACGAACAGCACGATGGCAAGAACAAGTCCATTACGAAAACCTGCAAGATTGAGATTGTATCCAGTCACCGTGCCAATAAGCGCTACCGCTACCAGCCCAGCTACGCGCGCAACAACGTTGTTAATCGCCGAGGCAATACCAGATCGTTTACTATCAACCGCGCCCAAGATAGCTGCGGTAAGCGGCGCAACGGTAACCGATAGTCCAATACCAACCAGCAAAATACCTGGCAACATCGCCCAGTAGTTCGCCGTCGCGTCAATAAATAGCATCGTCACAAATCCAGCAGCCACAATCAGTGGCCCAACAGTCATAAATATCCGGGGGCCGTATTCGCCAGACAGTTTCCCAAAGCGCGACGCAAGGAAGAACATCAAAATCGACATAGGCACCATCGTAAGGCCGGCAGCCGTAGCGGTGTAATGGCCGACTTGCTGCACAAAAATCGTAATCAAGAACGCAACAAGCGAAAGTCCAGCATATATACTCAGTGTAGCGATATTACCAGCACTGAAGTTACGCGAACGAAATAGCCCCAGTGGCATCATTGGTTGCGCGGCCACCTTTTCACGCCATATAAACAAAATAAATGAAACAACCCCGACCGCCATTGTGCCGTAAATAAGCGGATAAGCCCAACCAAAATGGGGCTGCTCAATCAATGCGTATACAATGCCGCCAAGACTCAGTGCGCCAAGTACCGCGCCGTACCAGTCAAGTCTAACGCGCGTCGTTGTATCATGCTCATCTTTCAGCCTTGCAAGCAAATATACCGTCACCGCGATCGGCAATACATTCAATAGAAAGATATAGCGCCACGAGCCAAGGTCAATAAGTACGCCACCAACAAATGGCCCGATCAGCATCGCAATACCCGTCCACGACGTCCACGCGCCAATAGCCGCATGTTGTCTATCCTTCGGTACGCGCGACATAATCAGCGCAAGCGAGCTCGGCACAAGAAGCGCACCAGTAGTGCCCTGTAACAAACGCCCAATAATCAACAATTCTTTTGTTGTTGCCGCAGCACAAAGCAGGGAAGTTACACCAAATCCAATCAGTCCAATCATCATTACTCGTTTGCGCCCAATAATATCCGATAGCGACCCAGCTACAAGCATAAATGCACCAAGTGTAATTAAATACGCATCAACAACCCATTGCTGCGTCGACAAACCGCCACCTAAAGTGTGTTGGATCGCTGGCAATGCCACATTCACAATTGAGCCATCCAAAAAGGCAATAATAGAGGCAAGGATGGCAATAGCCAAAACGAGACGGTAGGTAACTTCTTTCATGTCCTTAGTATAGCCTGCGTAGACAGGGTATACCTAATCATTTTCAGAGACGGTCGCAGGAGCCAATTCGCGTTGCGCCTGTTT
>DATIIX010000105.1:0-2694 GCA_035479175.1 Saccharimonadales bacterium (SeqCode)
GAGCCCGCGAGAAATCTCACTCACCTCTTGTACGCGGTTGCCATTGTGATTGCCTGACGCCTCCATAAGTTGTAAGTAGTCAACGATGATAAGACCGAGTGGTTGGTCGTGGGCGGCGCGGCGGGCTTTTGTGCGCATTTCAAGCACGCTCAAGCCTGGGGTGTCGTCGATGAAGATTGGCGCTTCGGCCATCTCGCCCATTGCTTCGCTAATTTTACTGAAATCTTCGTCGCTTAAATTCCCGGTACGAATATTCCAGCTATCAACACCCGATGCGTCGGCAAGCATACGGTCGATCAGCTGCTCTTTACTCATCTCAAGGTTGAAATACAGTACGGGCAACTTTGCAATCGTTGCTACGTTGTAGGCAAGATTTGTCACGAGAGTTGTCTTACCCATTGCTGGGCGCGCCGCGAGGATGATGAGATCAGAGCGTTGCAGTCCGGCGGTCATATTATCAAGATCTCGGTAGCCGGTGCGTATGCCGCGGAGCTGACCTTTATTTCGATGAAGCTCTTCGATACGATCAAAGCTTTCAGTCAGAATACTCTCGATACTGACAAGGTCTTGCTTAATTGATTGGTCGCTTACGCTAAATAGTTCAGCCTCGGCCTTTTCGAGTAATTCTTGTGTGCTGGTCTCTTCGTCAAATCCCATCTCACTAATTTCGGCGCTTGCTTTAATAAGCCGGCGACGAATGGCCTTTTGATTAATGATTTCAGCATAGCTTGCGGCATGCGCCGCGGTCGGTACGTAATTAGTGAGTTCCGTAAGATATGCTGAACCGCCAACTGTTTCCAGCTGATCTTTTTTCTTGAGTTCATCAGTGAGTGTTAAAAGATCGATCGGCCTATGACGTTCATACAGCCGTACCATACCACCGTAAATCAACGCATGGCGCTTATCGTAAAAATCCTTTACGTCAACGATTTCACTTGCATCAGCAATAACTTCGTCGTCAATTAAAATTGCACCAAGTAAGCTCATCTCAGCATCAAGATTTTGGGGCGGAATTTTCCCTGCGACTACTTCTTTTTTTGCGGCCATTATAGTTCTACCTCTTCTCCTCCACCCATAATATCGAGTGCTGCGGTGATTGCACTTTTATCTGATGGTTTTGTACTCCCTAGCACACTAATGACACCGTCTTGCACGCCAACACTTTCAAGTACGGCTTGCATGATTGGCAGTGACTTATCGAGTTGTTTTTTGGCGAACGGTTTGCCCGTAAAAATCGTCAATGTTGTACCATCAAATGCATAATCACACTTACCGAGAATACTGTGTGCGCCGGGTGACGAGGTCTTTATATTGGTAATGAATTCCTCCCATGGGAATGGTTGTTCTGGTCCGAGTGGTTTTGGTGGTTCAACGAATTTTTCTGGTGCTTTTAATTCTGGCACATCAGTCGCCTTTGGCTTAGCTGTGGGATTTACTATTGATTTTGAAGTTATAGTTGGGTTTGATAAAGTTTTTGAAGGCGCGGTTGGTGCTGGCATGGTTGCTTGGGCTGCAGTGCGGATCGTATTTGATGCCAGTGCGGTGATCAGTTTGACAAATGGCCATGTGCTTTTTGCAACCTCGAGTAATTTGTCGAGTAGCGGGAGGCGCTCGGGATGTGTGGTGATATCGGCGCGAACAGCGTGCACAAGTTGGTCGGTGATCGTAATTGCAGAAATGCCGCGCTTTTCAGCATTATTAATAAGCTCGATGACTTTGGCGAGATTCTGAGAATCGTAGGCGTTTAGCAGTGCAAGTACCATTTCGTTACTTGCAAGGCCGACGACGCTTTCGATAAGATCTGGTGTAATTGTCGAGTCGCTCAAATTGCGCAGTTGATCGAGCAGGCTGATACTATCGCGGAAGCTACCTTGGCCGTGCCTTGCAACAAGTTGCAGCGCTTCGTCGTTAATATCAATATGTTCGGCGTCACTTATGGCGCGTAAGTGCTTGACAGCATCATCACTGTCGATGAGCCGGAAATTAAAGCGCTGTACGCGGCTGATGATGGTTGCGGGTAGTTTTTCAACATCTGTTGTCGCGAGGATAAATACGACGTGCTCTGGTGGTTCCTCGAGCGTTTTAAGGAGAGCGTTAAATGCCGATTTACTCAGCATGTGCACCTCGTCGATGATATAAATCTTTTTTGGCGCGCTGGTGGGCGCGATGGCAACTTTATCGCGTAAATTGCGGATGTCTTCGACGGAATTGTTACTTGCGGCATCAATTTCGATGATGTCGAGATGGGTTGATTCGTCAGTGTATGGCAATTGATTGATTTCGTGCGCCAAAATGCGGGCGATTGATGTTTTGCCAACGCCACGCGGCCCTGTTAGCAAATAGGCATGCGTAACATTGCCGCTCGCGATTGCTCGGCGCAGCATATCAGTAATATGCGATTGACCAACAACCTCATCTAAAGATTTCGAACGATATTTTCGGTATAGTGCCTGCCCCATTGCTTTTATTATACCTCGAGAGCTACAGATTATGTGTTGTGATTTTATTAGGCCGCTACAGCGCCTGGCATGGAGGCGTTTTCGAGATAGCATACGTATGCGCCGCGTTTTATTAGTATGTTCGATGGAAACGAAAACGACCATCGAACTGGTTGGTTATAGCCGATTTGGCGAACTTTTTCAGTGGTCATGGCCATTAGCCACCTAAGCGTTTATTGCAGTAGGAAGTGCCATC
>DATIIX010000106.1:0-2117 GCA_035479175.1 Saccharimonadales bacterium (SeqCode)
GTGCAATAATTAGGCGAATCGCTGAGCTAAAGATTGGATTAACCCCAATCATGTCAACCATACGGCTGAAGGCGGTGCTTGTAGAATTAGCATGAAAGCTTGAAAGCACCAGGTGGCCAGTAATCGAGGCCTGAATTGCCGTACGGGCGGTATCTGTGTCACGAATCTCGCCTACCATCACCACGTCAGGGTCGAGGCGCAGCACACTGCGAAGTGCATCAGCAAAGGACTGGCCGTGTGTGGTATCGATTGGAATCTGAGATATACCTGTCAAGCCATACTCGATTGGATCTTCAAGGGTGATAAGCTTGCGATCAGGTGTGTTAAGCGCATTAAGCATACTATAGAGCGTTGTTGATTTACCACTTCCAGTAGGACCGACCATTAGCACAAGGCCGCGCGGGTGGCTGACGACTTCGTCAATTTCGCGACGTTGCTTTTCAGGAATACCTAGAAGATCAAGATTTAGTAGCGATTCGTCGAAGTTAAAGAGGCGAAGCACGGCATCCTGACCATACATTGTCGGGACAGTTTCGACGCGAAGATTTAGCAAGTGTGTTCCCCGCTCGGTTGTGATTTCTTTTTGCATGTGACCGGACTGTGATTCATTTGAGGCGGTAGAAACCCCGGCACGGCTTGCCAATTCACCCATGATCACACGATATCGCTCGCGTTCGATAAGTGCCACGGGGTGCAAGGCGCCATCGACACGCATGCGTATGCGAATGCTGTCGCGCTCGTTCTCGATATGAATATCGCTTGCACCGAGCTTATCGGCTTGGCGAATCAAATAGTCAAAGAGCTCCTCGGACGAGACGCTATTGAGTGTTTTACTTACTTCTGTAATTGTGTCGCTATCACCCTCTTTAGCGATTTCGATGTCATTGTAGATCACCTTCTTGGGTGGATCGTACCGCAGCATGAGCGCTCGGTAGCCACTCATGCTAATTAATGAAAAATGTACAGTCTCGCCACGATCTGCGTATTCGCGGCGCATCTTTTCGAGTACTGATTGTGGCGTTTGCGTGGTAACACCGAACTGGTAGACCGCATCACCACTGCCCTTAACAAGTGGCACCATTTTATCTTGATGCATTTTTTCGATTGCCATTACATCTTGAGCAAGTGGCAATTCTGACTCAAATTCACGTGTATCGAGATAGTCCAGCCCCAGCAGGGCACCACGCTGTTTCGTCGAGTGCTCGTCTTGTTCGCGACGGCGTTGCTGAACCTCATCTTCATCCATAGACTTAGTGTAACAAATCGCCTATGGTTTTTATAGTGGTACAATGGATAAAATGAAGCCTGAAATCACTCTTGTTCTCCATAATATCCGTAGTATTTACAATGTTGGGAGTATTCTGCGTAGCGCCGAAGGGTTCGGCGTGACTTCTATCGTGTGCTGTGGCTATACTCCGTATCCTATAATCGCTGGCGACACACGCCTACCGCATATTCGCGATAAAATTACGACTAGTATTCATAAGACTGCTCTTGGGGCCGAAAAAATGCTGCAAATTAGCCATTTTGAAACGCTTGATGAGTGGTTTACGCAAAATTCCTTGCCAGTAGTTGCGCTTGAGCAGACATCAGGTTCGGTGACACCACGACAATTTGTTGCACCTACGGCATTCGCTTTGCTCCTCGGCGAAGAGGTGTACGGCATCGAGCCACAATACCTTGAACGATGTGAAGCGGCAATCGAAATACCGATGCGTGGCAAAAAAGAATCATTTAATGTGAGCGTTGCAACTGGTGTCGCACTCTACGCAATTCTGTTTGGTGACGACTAAACGAGTAGGACTTTATTTAATGACGACAGACTCGTCACCAAGTAGCTGGGTCAATTGACCAGTGAGATCAGCCACTTGTACGTCTACTTTGAATGGCAAGCGGATTGCATTCGACTTATTGTCGCCGAGCATCATCACAATCGTATTTTGGCCAGGGTACAAACTACATATCCTCTTGAGCGAAAGTAGCTGCTCGTGATCATTCGGATTTTGGATACGAACATATATTGTCTTAAGTGCTTCTATGGGTACATCGACCGAAGGTATGGGGCGAGTTGGTGCAGCAGCAGCGGGCTTAGAGGCTGATGCAGTAGGTTTTGCAAT
>DATIIX010000107.1:0-1936 GCA_035479175.1 Saccharimonadales bacterium (SeqCode)
GTAGGCGCCGCCCTTGCACCACTCCTCGCTGCTATTGGCGCAATTGCAGCGCTCGTCACCGAATGTACAATCGTCGTGGAACGCGAAGAGAAATAGTCTCAATACCGGGCGCAAAAATCGACGAGGATACCGATAAGTGTAGGGTGAATAGAAAAATAGGCTAACTCATCAATTCAGGAACGCTTCAATCACTTCTTGTGGCAGTTGCCCTATATATTTGGGATCGTACGAAAGTTTTGCGAGTGGTATTTTACCGACAAATAAGCGCATAAACTCATACTTGTCTAAGTTACGCAGCAGCTCTATTACATCACTATTGACCTTACTTAACTTATATTGTAATATAAACATGTTATTCATCCTAGCGGCTGGATACGACCCTCACAAACAAACTACAAATTCTTCTACGCAGATGAGGGAAGGTGTTATAACAAATAGTTATAGCTCATTCCCTCATCTGCGCGAACCGTTCGCGCATATAACCCTACATTCTGTGGGGTTGGTGAGTACCGGAGAAGGAATACGTATATGCCCAACGACCAGAACATCACGAAGTCCATTTCGCTGCAGAACGACGGCGGCCAGCTCGTGCTGAAGGTGGACTACTCGCACCACCAGAGCGAGACCGGCGACGTGGTGGCCATCGGCCGGATCATGGACGCCTTCGAGCGCCAGGCGAACAGCATGCTCGCCTCCTCGGAAGACCTCCTCTCGGACGCGAAGCTCCCGAGAGGCCGGCGGCACATCGCCTCGATGCACAGCATCAAGGTGGACGGACGGACGCTGCGGATCAGGGCGGACATCAAGACCACCCGCAAGGTGGACGACTTCACGCTCATCTGCTTCGCGGACGGGCTCATCGGGAGAACGATCCCCTGCATCTTCGCGGCACTCAAGCCCGAAGAGACGGCGGCGTTCGTCCTGGCCCGCCTCTCCCGGCTCCTCCTGCGGACCATGCGCCAGACGGCCATGGACATGTACAGGCTGATGCCGCCGTCGATACTGTTCGGTCCCTTCGAGGCGACGACCGGTGCCACGGTGGCCGTCCAGGAGCCGTAGAGAGTCTGCCACGATCAACGCGGGCGCGGCGGCGATGCCGCGCCCGCACGGTCTGGTGTATGGAAGTAGTTTGTTTGTGAGACTACTTCGAACTTATTTACTCTATCAAAAAAGACACCTCCATAGTTGGGGTGTCTTGAATTTTAGTTACTAAACCAAGGCGTTTCATTCAACCAACCGATCAGTTGTCTTTTCAGTGAGCTGACGATCTCCAATATCACGGGACGAGCCGCAGGCTTGTCGAACCACGCAACCTTTCCAGATTGTTTTTGTACTGTTCTTTATAGAGGGTGACGCGTTCTTCGAATGCCTCGACCCGCTCAACCTCTTCTGGAGGCGGTGGTGGCATGGTGAGCGCCCATCCTGCTCGTTCACTTGTGTGGGCAGTGGGCGGGCCATACCCCTAAATAAATTGTCGCGTAATTGACTCTTTCGCTGTGTGCAAATCTTTTGGCTTACCAGCAAACACAATACGCCCACCAGCTTGCCCAGCCTCTGGGCCAATATCGATAATCCAATCCGCCTGGCGAATCACATCCAAGTTATGCTCGATCGCAATGACCGTATTACCACTATCAACCAGCCGATTAAGAATCGTAAGCAAGCGAGCAATGTCCGACATATGCAAACCTGTCGTTGGCTCATCGAGCACATACATACTGCCAGATTTATGCAGTTCACTCGCAAGCTTCACACGCTGGCATTCACCGCCAGATAGCGTGCTCAGTGGCTGCCCAAGGGTAAGGTAATCGAGCCCAACATCAAACAACGCCTGCAGTTGCTTTGTGACGGCAGGATATTCAAAGAAGCTCACCGCATCCGCAATCGTCAGATCAAGCACCTCAACGATATTTTTGCCATGCCATTGGTACTGCAA
>DATIIX010000108.1:0-2063 GCA_035479175.1 Saccharimonadales bacterium (SeqCode)
ATTTGATCCCCACAGGCCCTGTCCATACTGTTAAGTCGCCCCACAAACTCAGCCCTTAGCTCTGGTTCATGACTTGCAACAAACGCCACCGCCTCATCAGCGCTCATTTTACCTACCTTTGCAACCTGGTCAGCCCATTGACTTGGTAGCGCTCCGGATATTCCAACCTCCTCAGCGGTTTCAATCTTCGCACGCAAATCGGCGTACTTAACCGCAAAGCGAGCAAGGGTGACGCATCGTCGACACTTATCCGGAATTTCTACAGGAAACCCCGCTGGTTTAGAGAACTCTTGAGGCACCTCTATCATAGTATTAGCATACAATATTCCTGAATTTTTGCATCTTTTTCACACTTTTATTTAACAATTGCCAGTCTTGACGCGTACGGCCTAAGCACCCACAATAGAAGATGGTTATGGTAGTACTTTTGCCATTTATGGCAGATTTCCACTCCCAAACCGTACATTAGCATGAGGCTCTCCTAGTTAAGGGGAACCTTCCGAAATCACGACTTCAGGCATACGCTGTACTCGCTAATTAAGTGGGGCAGGCCAGCGGCCTTGTCGTTCATACTCCACCACTTATAAACGGTAATCACATAGGAGAGTATGCTATGAACAATTTAATAAATAGTCCTGTTTCTATTACCGCACTTGGCTTTGGTCGCGACATGCAACCAATCCCAAAGCGCATGGAATGGGGAGGCCGCACTTATCAATTCATCGACCGTGGTATTCGCGTCATCTCACGCCGAGGTGAGCAAATACATTCAACAGTTACGATGAGCGACGGCGAACGAAGCTTTTGTCTTCGCGAGACCGCCGGTGCATGGATGCTACTTAGCGTCTGTTAAGCCTCTACAGGATGAAAAAGCCCCCGACTACCAATCGGAGGCGTTTTTCGTTTTTAGGGCCATTTACACGTAGATGTATTGGAACTCACCCACTGAAGTTGTGCGGTAATGCACAACACCAATCTGGCCTGCATAATTCATTTCTGAAATATTTACAGTACCATCACTATTGACAGATTCAACATAGACAACGTGGCCGCTCTCGACGCCAATCGCACCAGGAGCTGGGCTTGACCCCGTGACATACCCAAACGCGACAGCGGTTGCAAGCCAGCCATAGCCTCCATTGCCCAATTGATTAGGCAGTGACGGGATCCGGTTCTTTACATACCATGTACAAGTGCCGACAACATACGTATTACCAGCCACACCTGCAACGTGATGGGTTGGCTGAGCGGGTACATTCGTAGCAGCAGCCTGAACCTGCGGTTGGGCTAGTTGTACTGGGGGCACCATAAACGCAGCCGCAGCGGCTTTCAGCGAATGCGAAAAACCCGTAACACCTTGTGGTTGTGCTGGTATTTGTAAAACTTGCCCCGGTTCGATCAAATTCGGATCATTAATTGCATTTGCCGCCATAATATCGTTCACCGTCGTGCTATGTGCATCGGCAATCGCGGTAAGTGTGTCGCCTATTTGCACCGTCACTGCTGGTGTTGATACTATCTTTGCTGGCTCAGTTTTTGCCGAAGCATCAGACTGAGTAGCGGTGTTTGTGTACGTAATGCTATCTGCAGAGGCTGAATGCCCATACGATAGCGTGGCAGCAAGAATAATCGTCAGCGCTACCACCGACCTTGCTATACGCATTATTATCTCCTAAGATTACACCCCCACGGATAGGCAACTATAGTCATTACACGTGGATTTCGTGTACTGAAATACCCTTAAAAAAACGGGATTCAAAAAACACATAGTCAATAATATCAAACCATAGTGTTTATGTCAATCTTTAGCACGCTAGTGGTAGTGGTTTACAGAGGCTGCGAGGCATATTGTCCATTAAGGTATTTGATTATATTAATGATTATATTGTAAAATAGTATTTGTTGAGGTTGACACCATCCGCCATCTCGAACTTAAGGAGTCCATGGTGGATATCGTCTTTCCACTGTTCATTGTCGCCATGGTTGTGTACGCCGTCCTGGCCATCTGCTTCCGCAACTGGCGTAGTGTGATTGCGACCGTCATGGCGATCGCCGTCCCGCTC
>DATIIX010000109.1:0-2189 GCA_035479175.1 Saccharimonadales bacterium (SeqCode)
ATGCAACTTTTTCAGCAATTGGCACGAGCATACTTAACATACTGACGCTTGGGCGATTAGAAAAAATATCGGCAAGATCTGGCTCGATTGCGTCGAGTGTTCTGTCGTTTGCATTGAGTATGGCAATCAGTTCGTCACTCGATAAACCCGCTTGCTTGAGTTCGCCGATTGCTCTTAGCGTGTCACTTAAGTGCACGTATTCACCATTGTTTTTGCTGGCGAGCGGATTGCTGTAATCGAGCTCGTCAAAGATACCTGTTAAGATATCATAACTTGCGATATCGTCAGCGGGCTGAAACTCGGCACCACGATAAAAATATTCACGGTTTTGGTTAATCACTTCTGTGCCAAAACTGTGAAACGTCTGGATTGCTACTTTGTAGGCTTGTGGCCCAATAATATCACTGAGGCGTGAGCGCATGGCTGTGGCGCCGCTTTCGGTGAATGTAAGACAAAGGATGTTTTCTGGCAGGGTATCAGTTTTTTTGAGAATGTTGGCAACGCGCATACTCAGCAGCTCGGTTTTACCCGTTCCTGGCCCTGCGACGACAAGCAATGGCCCGTCTACGAGGTCTACTGCTTGTCGTTGTTCATCATTGAGGTTTTTGTAGCGCTCGTCATAAGTAGTCATCATATTCATTGTACCCCAGCACGCTTTGCAAGAATATGGTATAATTACCGATATTATGGATAACCAAGCGCTTCTCGACGATTTATCACTAGAAAAAAGCGCAAAGGAACGATTTGGTGTTGCGCTCGATGTTGATTCGGTGATAGTGCGACATATAGATGTTGGCCAGTCGGCGTATGCGACCCTCTTTCTTTCGAGCAAAAAACAGCTTTACTGCTATATTGATGGGCCAACGAAACTGCTTTTGAGCGATATCAAGAAGATCGTTTCGCGCATGGGTCTTAGGCCAGAATTATTTTTCCCGCCGAAGGGGCGACATACATATTTTGACGATATTGGTCGCGCAAAATTTCGTGAGGTATTCCCTGGCCGTCGTGATGTGCATGACAATGATATTATATTTTATCGCACACTTGCGCCATACAGCCCGGCACTGGTATTAGTGAGCGAGGTCAAAGGCGGCGTAGTTTACCAGGTTGACCACGATGCTCGTGGTGGGTGGCGTCCAGCAGTTAAGTTTGCGTATCGTCGTATTAAGACGAGCTAATTCATAAGCTGGCAAAAGCTAGATGTTGAAGTGCCGTCAAATGTTGGGCGAACCCCATGTTTGCCTAGGTAAACGTTCCACGTCTTTGTAGATTCTGAATAGTACGCCAAAATATAGGCTGCGGTATCGGTGCCGACGGTTGTATTAAGCGCTACCGTAAGCGAACACTGGCGACTGCTTCCTGTTTCAGAGAGTTTAACGATTGGGATGGACCCGCTGGTATTGTTTGGCGGCGGTGTAATAGTCTGCGCGCCGCGATATACATAGCCTGGTGCGCTAGGAATGGTATAGCTCACACCGATAAAAGGTGTTTGTAGAGTGCTCAACTGCGGATCGATAGTGCTGACCGTTTGGCTGAGCATAGAGGTAAGTTGACTGAGAGTGGTCGATGTACTAATGATATCTGTCCCCGTGTAGCCCCACCATGCGTAGCCAGAGTTGCAGGTTGCGCCACCGCAGCCTACTGGATATGTGCCATTTTTATCGTAGTATCTTTCAAATAGATTACCTAAAATTGACATGTCATTTGCCCTAGCTGTATCGCGCGTCTGCTGTTGGACATTATTGAACGCGACAACTATGAGTGCAGCTAGTAAGGCAATAATGAAAATAACCGTTGCGATTTCAACGATGGTGAACCCGCGGCTAAGTCGCTTATGCATATATTTAGTGTAACAGCCTAACAGTTATTGCTCAATATGATCGAGCACTACTAGATGCTCAATGTGTGGGGTTCGTGGGAAGAAATTGTAACCACGATGCGCGCGTACACCATAGCCTTCTGCAAGCATTGCAACATCCCGAGCTTGTGTGACGGGATTGCAGCTAAGATACACAATGCGTTTTGGCTTTGTCTCGAGGAGACGCGCAATAACATCAGTATGGAGACCGGCACGTGGTGGGTCAACGATTACTACTTCATTGCCGGTGATATATTCAAGTGCTTGCTCGCTTGGTGCAAGCACGGCTTTTGCCGTTTTGCCGAGTCGGGTGATTTTTTCGCGCATTTCG
>DATIIX010000110.1:0-1960 GCA_035479175.1 Saccharimonadales bacterium (SeqCode)
GATCATCGATATACAATTCGCCGTTAATAAGATTTGTTTGGCACGATTCATAAGTGTGGATAAAGTTTGCACGAAGTCGTAAAGTAATATCAAGCTACTAGGGCTATGTGGGAAAATAATCGGAGATAATTATGACCCTTAGCTCACAAGATGTACAAAACGTAATAGGTGGTGTTGCTGTTGCCGTTACATTCATTGTCTATTCCAGGCGACGAATTGACGCAAGGCACGATGCTGCAAGAGTCATTCTTTACGAGATTGAGCAAGCTGAGAGCAGACTGGATGATGCCTTGGTTGTAATAGATAATGCGGAGAACCTAGTACTGCATGACAGGGTTCAGATCTTACCTCAGAATAGCTGGTCAGATTCAAGAAAACAGCTTATCAACGTACTGCCTAGCGATGTCATAAAAAGGATCAACCAATTCTACAATGACTGTGAGTTACTCGATGGCTCGCTTAGGCAGATAGACGAGATGTTCCTAAAGAATGAGACCGAAGTACGAGTGAATGCCTTTAGGGTAAATGCTGATTATTTCAAGGCTAGAGTCGATAAGTTTATGTACGATAAAGATGATAAATCTGAAAAGCAGGATTTGGAGAGGGTCAATAAAGAAATGATTATCGATGCAAACAACCGACGAGAGTATTTCAACAAAGAATTCCCTACACTGTATAGCTACGCGCCAGTTAAGCCCATCAATGACGGCAGGAAGATAGTAGCAAGACTGAGGGACTATAATCTCAGCCAAAGCAGGGCGGGTGATTACTTACGCAAGAATGGCGCTAGCTTATTCTTCAGACTAATTAATAGGTCTAAGTAAGAGGGCTAAAGCTTCAAGGGACTGTATACGTCTGTTGAGCGTTTTTCACGGTACTTGAAGTCTAGATAGTCGCCCCAAAGTAAATCACGCCAACGGTGTACCTTCTCAATAATGAGGGGTGAACCTTTTTCGAGGTGCTCCACCATAAAAGCATTAACAGCACGTTGGTGCTTTCATATTATTGCGGGCCGAATGGGCCATTGATCTACCTATGTATTGTGATATAACAATACAATTATGATTGATGCCATGATGTGCCGACAGGCAGACCGAGCGGGCTATACCGTGGACCCGTCCTACTCTCCTGGCCACGTTATCCGTGGGATACAGATTGTTAACCCAGATGCAGAGCGCTTGTCGGTTGTCTTCCCGCCATGGCATGGCGGCGGGGTATATGGCAATGTGCTTGCAAGCCGGATTGCAAACCACCGCGACCCCGACGGATCACAAAGTGCCGTATGGACGTACGATTTTGCCGACGACATCATTCATCCTAGTGTAGATGGCGTACTCGCCGGCTATAGAACTATTCGTGACAGAGTTGCCCGTGACCTCGACAGTGCAGTGGGGCCCGGCAGGCTCTACCGCTCGGTAGATATTTATAGTGTTAGTTTGGGTACGGTCGCCGCCAGCGTCGTAGCTAGCGCATATCCAAACTTTAGAGCGGCGACCATGGTGGTGCCCGGCAGTAGCTTGGCCCACTGCCTGTGGGAAGGCGTGCGCACGCAAGCTTTGCGTGCTGCGCTGGTTGCAAACCATGCCGGGCTAGACGTTGATGCGCTCCACGATGCGTGGCGAGAGTTGACGACTTTGCACAGTATTACTTCATTCGCTGGCAAGGCGGCGCTTGTGGTCCGTTCGTGGTCGGACAATATAATCCCGCGGGATTACCAAACACAGGTGATGGCTCAGTTGGTTGCGGCGGGTGCACGGGTTGAATCTCCAAGGGCAACATCGTTTGGCCACTACGCTACGGCCGCAAACTATTGCTTGCGCGGCACAGTCGGCCACGCGTAAGCGTTTTGTGGTACTATAACCGTAATAATGGTTGCGATTACTTTGATGCTCATTGGCCTGGTGGCCGGCGCACTCAGCGGTCTAGTAGGTGTAGGTGGCGGTGTATTAATTGTGCCAGC
>DATIIX010000111.1:0-3124 GCA_035479175.1 Saccharimonadales bacterium (SeqCode)
TTATGGAGAATAGGCCGCTAAATTCAGGTTCTAATGATCGCTCATGTAGATATCTCGCATATCTCGTCGGTAATTCCAACTCCAGCACAAAGTCCTGCCCCGCAGGTTCCTCGCCTACCGATTCTTGACCAGCTTCATGCCACATAAGTACTCCCGTTGCTACAAATGCAGTTAAACATCTTTTGTAGATATGCGATGTAAAATTACTCGCATACGTATACGCCGGCGGAGCGGTATACTATAAGTTCGTGCAAAAGCCTTCTTGAGTGTTTCGGTGGGTTCAACTACCATAAGAACTATGCCTCCGCAGCAATCACAATCCGGCATGACGCCCGTGGCGCCAAGCGGTCAATATGACTTCATCGTCAATGGCAGCAATCGTCCCTCAGAAAGCTGGCTTGTCCACGCGCCGCTGAAAACGCGTATTCTGGTAGTCGGCGGGGGCGCACTGGTACTGCTATTGGTCGCCTGGATCGTTATCGCTTTGCTCTCCGCCAGTGGTGGCACATCGGCCCGGAACCTGTTAGCCATCGCCCAGGAGGAGGCCGAATTAGTCCGTATTTCAGATGGGCCAGCCCACAATGCCAGCCTCGAGACCACGCAGAATTTAGCCAGCAGTACGCAACTGAGTGTCCTTAGCGACGAGCAGAGTATTATCACCTACCTAGGGACCGTCAATGCCGCTCCCACAACTACGGATCTAGTCAAAAATCGGAATACCCGGACCGATTCGCAGCTCCTAGCTGCCAAAGCCGACGGCACGTATGATCAGGTGTATATCTCCATTGCCCAGCATCAGCTCACCGTTTACAGCCAGAATCTGAAGCGTACTTTCGACGCGACCGGCAATACTACCGAGCGCCAGCTACTTAGCGCCGCTTATCATCACGCGCAGCTGCTACTGACACTCAGCAAACAGCACTAGTTACCTGGCTCGATCAGTTGATACGAATGGCGGATTAATCCTTGGAGTTCGTCGAGTGGTAATTGGCCACTCAAAACGATCGTGTTCCAATGCTTTTTATTCAAGTGATAGCCTGGCATGACGCTCTCATACTTTTCGCGCAAGATCTCCGACAACTGCGGGTCGCACTTCAGACTAATGCGCAGCGGGTCGCTCTTCTCCTCGACCAGCGCAAACATTTTGTCGCCGACTTTGTAGACGGCAACACCTTCGCCAAACGGATAATCCAGCCGCGCATTCGGCATGCTCAGCAGATATTCCTCGACGGTCTTATGATCCATGACCGTTAGTATAAATTAACAGTGGCTGCCCGTGATAGTAATGTTTATATTTGTATTGTTTGAATTGCTCGCATTGCCGCTGTTCGCTGACCCGCCGCTTGCCGAACCCGATGCCGCCGTCTGTGTTGATGTATTCATAATACTTATATTATTTGTGTTATCCGCGTTCTGGCACAAAGGCAGTGAAATACTTAGCCGATTGTGAATAATTGCAACGGTATTTGAATGAAATAGGGCGTGAGCAATGGGTTGCCAGGCTAATACCACGATGGCAACCACAAAAACCCCTGTCATGGGTACAGTCAACATGCTTTTATGTGTCTCTTGTTTTGCTCTGCGATGATAACTTGCCAGGCGATACGGCAGCGCCAAGCGATAATAGCTACTCAGCCGATTTACTTCTTCGACCAGAATTAACAGCGTCGGCAGGTATACGAGGGCTGCTATGCCGACCCAGGATCTGGCCCATACAAGTGCATAACCAACATATGGCACATAAGCCATTACTCTACCTTTGACACTACCGCCAACTATGGGGTATGTCGGCTGCTTCGTTAGCATCGCCTTTGGTAATGAAACTAGGGATTCTGCCGGCTAGTAGAAATGTTTTGATGATGCGATGCGTTACAGTCTGCCCTGGTATCAACGGATTGGCATACGTGATGACGTCCCCAATATGTAATGTCGAGATGGGAACGCGGTGCATGAATACTAATGAGCCCCGCGCAATAGCTGGACGCATGCTGCCAGTCGGAATTATTTCGGCTTTCCAGCCCGTTTCCGGCAAACTAAATAGCAGCCATGCGCCGCAGCCCAGCCCAAGAACGAGCACACCTAAACTGGTGAAGACTCTACGAATCCACCGCATTATTCAATTTCTCTGTATTAAACAGTCGTACCAGAGAAGTCAATCTCGAAGCTCGGCACACTAGCCGGGCTACCAGTTACGGCAGACGCGTCTACGCTGACACTATAGAAGTAATTACCTTCTGTGCCTGCAACTCCACCATTACCCTGTGCGAGCGCGTCTAGCTGATCACCTAGAGCAACGGGACCCGCTTCAAGTGCTTGAAGCGTTGTGCTAAGCAATAGTGTGGTTCCGTCCTTGTCATAGAATTTAACATGAATGCCATTCGTGGCAATGTGGTTGACGGTTGGCGAACCAGGGACGGTTGCACTTAAAGTGAGTGCAGCATTCGCAAGGTTTTGGAAGTAGAAGGCATTTTTAGGCCCTTCGGTATTAACAATTAGATTGCTGTTCGTAAATCCAGTTACACCCGTACTACTAAACGCGCCTCCATTACTAATACGTAGTACATCTGACGTTACGTCGAGTTCGTTTGCGGTTAAAGCTACGGTGTTTGTTGTTAGACTAGCGAACGTGACTCCTGATGCTACACCGACCACGGCGACCATTGTCCCGATAGCTCGGACCATCGGATTAATTTTGTGAAATGCAAACATGCCCACCTCCTCTTATTGTTACCATTGGGCAGTGTGCGGCACATGCGCGGCCAGTACAGCATCATTTCTTACAGAGCCGCTGAATATTACATGAATTATTACTGGGATTAGCTAGTTCTTGCGAAACCACTCGAGATAATACTGCAGCTCGGCAATACTCTCGTCAATATCATCAAGCGCCCGATGCGTTTCTTTCTTCTCGAATTCCAGGCCGTATTTTCCTTGCATCCAGACTTTGAACGAGCTGACATCAAACATCCGGTAATGCAGCAGCGCTTCAACTTCCGGCCACCATTGCCGGATAAAACGCCGATCCTGATGGATAGAATTGCCGGCCAAAACCGCCGGTTCCGAGGCAAATTGATCGTGGATCAGATCTGTTAATTCATCGACAACGATCGACTCGGGCTTGCCA
>DATIIX010000112.1:0-6310 GCA_035479175.1 Saccharimonadales bacterium (SeqCode)
TTTGACCCAGCCAAAACATCGCACGGTGCACTGCTTGATTACTTTTTCAAGATTCATGACCCGACAACCAAAAATAGACAAGGTAATGATGCCGGTACGAGCTATCGGTCAGTAATATTCTACAAAAGCGATGATGAAAAGCGCGCAGCAGAAGAGGCGATCACGCGCAACCAACCGCATTGGGAAGATCCAATCGTCACGCAGATTGAGCCGCTCACGAAGTTCTGGTCAGCTGAAGGATATCATCAAGACTATCTCCAAAAGAATCCAGGCGGCTATACATGCCACTATGAGCGGCCTTGGTAATTCGCGTATACTGTAAGAGTGAACACAGCACTTAGACAAAAGCTAACTACACTCCCAAATAGCCCTGGCGTGTACTTCCATAAATCGGCGGATGGCGAGATTATTTACGTTGGCAAGGCGGCGATACTAAAGAATCGTGTGCGGCAGTACTTTCAGAGCAAAAAAGATTTTGACGTTAAGACCTTGGCACTGGTGAATGAAATTGCAGATACCGACTGGGTTGAGACCGAGAGTGAGATTGACGCACTGTTCTTAGAGAGTGAGATGGTCAAGCGCTACATGCCGCGCTATAACATTTTGCTACGTGATGACAAATCCCAAACATTTGTACGTATTGATATGAGGAGTGAATGGCCAACAGTGACATTCACACGCAATCCAGCCGATGACGGCGCCAAGTATATAGGCCCGTTCTATAATGGGTTTGCCGTCAAAAAGGCACTGCGATATTTGCGTAAAGTATTCCCGTATTACACAAACGAGCCGCGACGAGATCGCAATAGCTTGGATGTCCAGATTGGTTTAGAGCCACGCCACGACATTACAAGTACGGAATATAAAGCAAGTCTCAAAAAACTTATTAAATATGTAGAAGGCGGCCGTCTTGCTATCGTGAAGTCACTCGAACAGGACATGAAGCGCGCTGCCAAGAATGAAGAGTTTGAACTTGCGGCCAGCTACCGCAATAAGCTCTCGCACCTACGTGAATTACAGCGTCGTATTATGTTTGGCGATAGAGAATTCATGGACATCTCTAAAGATAAGGCGCTCACACAGCTCACTGAATTGCTTGGGCTTGCCAGCGTGCCAGCTCGCATTGAAGGCTACGATATCTCACATATGAGCGGCACAAATGTTGTTGCAAGCATGGTAGTGTTCACAAATGGGGTAAGTGACCGTAGTAACTACCGTAAATTTAAAATGAGTAGGGCGACAAACGATGATACCGCAAATATGGCTGAGACAATCTCGCGTCGTTTTAGCGAAAAAAATATCAAAGCCTGGGGGATGCCAGACCTTATATTGATCGATGGCGGCAAAGGCCAGCTGCATGCCGCACAAGCCGCACTTGAACTTACCGGTGTACAAGTACCTGCAGTCAGTATCGCGAAGCGCGAAGAAGAACTAGTGGTGGCAAAAAACGCACCGCATATTAAAGATGACTTTTTACAAGAATTAATTCGTTCGCAACAAGACGGTGTGAGTGTCATTGAATCAGGCGGATATTATTTCATTAACCTTCACGTTGGCCGTCACAATGCAGGCGGACATTCGCGCAACTTACGTGGTGGTGATAGTCTTAGCCCATATGACGAGCTAACAAAGCTCTTTCAGCGAATCCGTGATGAGTCACATCGCTTTGCAGTGAGCTACCACACAACTCTTAAGCGCCAAGGCGCAATAAAAAGTCAGCTTGATGATATCCCTGGGGTTGGGCCCGTTATGAAAAAGAAGCTACTTAAGCAATTTGGTAGTGTGCGGGGTGTTTCGGCGGCAGGCGAAACTGATTTGCGCGCAGTTGTCGGTCCGCTTTTAGCAAGCCGCATTCGGGCGCATATTAACAGACAAGAATAGTTTGTAGCGATGCTACAATAAATATATGTTTCATACCAATAACCGCAAGCGACTCTTCGCCAAAGCTAAAGGCGAACTTATTATTCTCACCGCGTATGACAGTGTGCAACAATCGGGCGATATGGCAGCGCCATTTTTACAGGAATCATCATTTTGGTGGGTAACAGGAATTAATCAGCCTGGCTGGAAGGTGATTCTCGATACGGCACGAGGTGAGGCTATGCTTGTCCGGCCACAGCGCTCGGATATTGACGTTATTTTTAATGGTGAATCAGATGATAACGAAGTGCGTGCAATTAGCGGTATTCAGCACATTATTTCGCAGCGCGAATTCGAGGGCCAATTACGCCAACTGCATCGCCATCATACAATTGCGTACACCCTAACACAGAAAGAAGACCATGAGTTTGTACTGAATCCAGCAAAGGCTACGCTGGTAGCGATGCTAAAGAGAATCTTCGACTCTGTACAGTATTCTGACTCGCTACTTGCTGAACTTAAAGCGATCAAGCAGTTAGATGAACTTGGGCGTATGCGCGCAGCAATGAAACTAACTTGTGATACTTTTAGCTCGGTACAATCCCAGCTTGCTTCATTTAAAACAGAGGCCGAGATTGAAGCGGAATTTATTTACGCATTTCATAAAGCCGGCGCTCATCATGCGTACGAGCCAATTGTTGCGAGCGGGTCGCATGCATGTACGCTTCATTACATAGAAAACTCAGGCAAATTACGAGCCCGTGAAATGGTTCTCATTGATATCGGTGCACGTGTGGATGGCTATTCGGCAGATGTGACGCGCACATATTGCCGCAACCCAACTAAACGCCAAAGTGAGGTGCACGCAGTAGTCGTTGAGGCAGAGCAAGCGATCATTGGACTTATCATGCCAGGCTTGCCGGTCGCAGACTACCTGAAGCAAGTCGATGAAATTATGAAACAGGCACTTCAGAAACTTGGACTGCTGGAGGATATCAATGATACCGAGACTTATCGTAAATACTTTCCCCACGCTGTTAGCCATGGGTTGGGCGTTGATACACATGACAGCTTAGGCCGACCGCGTTATCTTGAGGCGGGTATGGTGCTGACGGTGGAGCCGGGAATTTATATCCCCGAAGAATCAATTGGCGTACGGATTGAGGACGATATCCTGGTTACCTCAACTGGCTGCGAGAACATGACAGGCCAATTATCCACAGCGCTTACCATCTAGTATTTAACTAGCATATTCGATATAATATCTACAACAATGAAACGGCAGCTTTTTACATTTGTCATACGCTGGGTACTCAATTCCTTTGGTTTATGGGTTGCAGTACGTATATTCGGCACCGGCTATAGCAATGAGCAGATCTCTAACAGCATATCAGTCTTCTTGGTCGCAGGGCTCATCTTCTCGGTTGTTAACGCAATCCTTAAGCCGATCGTAATTATCTTGTCACTTCCTGCGATTCTTATCACTTTGGGACTCTTTACGGTCATCGTGAATGGTCTCATGGTATACATCTCGCTCAAGCTCGCACCAGGAATGCACATGACATTTCTTAACTCAGTACTTACCGGATTGGTGCTAAGTTTGGTAAACTATATTGTAAGTAGTGCACTAGAACTTGAATACGGACGCACACGGGAGGAAAAATTATGAATTTGACAACTATTTTACAGGTAGTAACTGTTGGCTCGGCGGTGCTTCTTGTTATCGCCATTCTATTACAACAACGTGGCGCAAGCCTTGGCGCTGGTTTTGGTGGCTCAAACGAATTATACACAACTAGGCGTGGCCTCGATAAGAACCTTTTTGAGGTAACCATCGTACTTGCAGTGATCTTTGTCTTGTCAATTCTTATTAGCCTTGTAGTACCAAATCTTAAGTAACGGATTACAATTACGTGGACGACGAACAAAAGAGATGGGGTAAAGTTCGCGGTGGTATGAAGCTTAACCGTAAGCAGCTTCTTCGTCGTATGCGTCGTGCAGAGGCTGTCTCAACGAAGCACGCCCACAAGTTTGTCATTGGCCGCATTAATAATATACGGCTCGTCTCACGCGAAATTACCCTATGGCTAGTATTTGTCGGTGTCTTAATTGCTGGGCTGGGTGTCCAAATTCTATGGAGCCAAGACAGTTATATGATGACAACACCGCAAGGCGGCGGCGCATATGTTGAAGGAGCAGTAGGGAGGATTGATACGCTTAATCCGCTATTCTCATCTACAGATACTGAAGTCTCAGCGGCACGGTTAGTATTTTCGTCACTCTATAACTATGATCGAACGGGCACACTCCATCAAGACTTGGCCATGGATATGGTTGCTGATTCTTCGCAAAGGGTATATACCATCACGATGCGTGGTGACGCAAAGTGGCAAGATGATAAACCGGTTACCGCACAAGATGTCGTATTTACAATTAACCTCATTAAAAATCCAGCCACACGTTCGCCACTGCGCGTAAACTGGCTTGATATATCAGCAACAGCTCTCAATAATACAAGCGTGCAGTTTACGCTGCCTGCAGTTTACGCAGCGTTTCCTCAGGCGCTTACGTTCCCAATTATGCCAATGCATCTTTTGAAATCACTCGATCCATCGGCTGTGCGTGAAAGCGTATTCAGCCAAAGTCCAGTCGGAAGCGGTCCATTCAAGTTCTCCCGGTTGCAGCAGATTGACAGCGCAACGGGCCAGAAAGTGGTACATCTGGTCGCAAACACAAAATACTACGCAGGTCGCCCAAAGCTCGATCGATTTGAGCTCCGTTCATATCCTACCGAGACTGCACTAATTCGCGCAGTGAATAATGGCGAAGTGACCGGGGCCTCAGACGTATCGGTGACGGGCGTGAAAGAAGTGAAGACTAAACAAGCAACTATTACGTCTGAATCTGTCGATAGTGGAGTTTATCTATTATTCAATATGCAGAACCCAGTATTAAAAGACGCATCCGTTCGGCAGGCGTTGCAGCTCGCAACAAATACAGCAGATATCCGCAAGGCCCTTGGCGGAGGCGTACTTCCGCTTGACGGGCCATTGCTACAGAATCAACTTACTGGGGTGAATGTGCCGCACGCGCCTGCACCGGATGTCGTGAAAGCAAATCAGTTACTTGAAAGCGATGGTTGGAAACTTGTAAATGGGTATCGAGTAAAGGATGGGCAGACACTGCAGCTCGGAATTACAACGACGAAAGATAGTGAGTATGAGGCAGTATTAAAACAAGTTGAAGCACAGTGGCATAAGGTCGGGGTAAAGGTGGTAACGAATGTGATAGACACTTCAAGTACGACATCAACATTCGTGCAGAATGTTCTGCAGGCGCGCAACTTCGACGTGCTATTATATGAACTTTCACTCGGTGCCGATCCAGATGTCTATGCGTATTGGCACTCATCGCAAATTGGCATGTCAGGTTATAATTTCTCTAATTACTCAAATCGTATTGTTGATGCCAGCCTTGCAAGTGCTCGCTCGCGCATTGAGCCGGACTTGCGTAACGCAAAGTATACATTATTCGTCCGGCAGTGGTTTGCCGATGCTCCTGCGGTCGCTCTTTACCAGTCTGCAGTTGAGTATGTCACGGCTAGTGGTGTGCAAGCAACAAGATCGGGTGGTCGTCTTGTGACGCTCGCTGATCGATATGCAGATATACAATATTGGACTGTTCAGAACGGGTTGATGTACAAAACGCCGTAAAGCACGGCGATGATATATAAAAGAGAAGGAGAATGAGTATGAATCACGAGTTTGACATTACTGTTACAAAAAAGATTAATGCAACGCCAGCTGAAATATGGCACGCTCTCACAGATCGTGAGGCTGTAAAGCAATGGCTGTTTGGAACAGAAGTCAACTCTACTTGGCAGCAAGGAGCGTCAATAACATACCGAGGTGTATGGGATGGCAAGCCTTATGAGGACAAGGGCGTGATTCAAGATATCACACCTGAAGTGCTGCTAAAGACAACGTACTTTAGTCCACTTTCCGGCAAGGAGGACATCTCCGAGAATTATAATCTTGTTACTTATGTTATAGCCCGAAACGATGACGGAACAAGCGGTCTATCTGTAACACAAGAAAATAATGACTCACAGGAAACCGCGGATAATATGAAGGGCAACTGGCAGCAAATGCTCGATGGACTTGCTGCATATATCACAAGTTCGAAAACTATGTCCAAGTCGTAGCCGATTGGAGAACCGAGCTGGAAACTTGTAATCGTATAACATGGAGGCACGTACGGGAGTTGCACCCGTCTACGCGGTTTTGCAGACCGCTGCATAAGTGCTCCGCCAACGCGCCATCTAGGACATTATAGCAGATGGAATATGGCTCAATAGAATTGCTAACCCATGCCCGCTGTAGCTGTAACACCTCTTGCAAACAGAGACCAAGTCTGGTATATTTTGATAGTACATTCATCCCTATGCACT
>DATIIX010000113.1:0-3082 GCA_035479175.1 Saccharimonadales bacterium (SeqCode)
GTCGGCGATATTTACCTTGTACATAATGGTATTATTGAAAACTACCAAGATCTTAAAGCTGAACTCGGTAAGTACGACTACGACTTCAAAAGTGACACCGACAGCGAAGTACTCGCGGCGCTCGTAGACTATATTTACAAAAAAGACGACACCACCCTGCTCGATGCACTGAGCCAAGCGCTTAAAATGGTAGTAGGAACCTACGGTATTGCGGTCATGAGCATCAAAAACCCAAATGAGATTATCATTGCACGTAAGGGCAGCCCGCTTATCGTTGGTGTTGGCGAGGGTGAAGTGTTTATTGCAAGTGACGCTTCGGCACTCGTCGGCTACACCAATCAAGTGGTGTACTTACATGATGGAGAGGTTGGTGTTTGCTCGCGCGACGGCGTACAGCTTTACGATATCGATGCGAACGAAGTTGATGCCGCGGTTGAAACACTTGAGCTTGACCTGCAGGCAATCCAGAAAAAGGGGTATGACCACTTCCTTCTAAAAGAGATTAATGAGCAACCAGATAGTTTGCGCAGCACCCTTAGCGGCCGTGTAAATGCCGATAATCTGTATGCACGGCTTGGCGGTCTTAATATGACCAACGCCGAACTACGCGATATTGAACACGTAATGGTGATCGGCTGTGGGACAGCCTATTATGCTGGACTTGAAGCAGGCTATTTGGTCGAGCAATTTCTCGATAACGTAACCTTCAGCTCGCAAATTGCCAGTGAACTCCGCTATCGCTCATTTGCAGTGCCTAAAAACACGGTAGCTTTGATTGTAAGCCAGAGCGGCGAGACCGCTGATACGCTTGCTTGCCTGCAGGAGCTAAAGCGTCGTGGGGTAAAATGTTTGGGTGTCGTGAATGTAGTGGGCAGCACGATTGCTCGTGAGGTCGACGGCGGTGTATATGTACATGTTGGCGCCGAAATCAGTGTTGCCAGCACTAAGGCCTTTACCTCACAGGTAGCGGCAATCACTATTTTTGGACTCATGGTCGCACAGGCAAAAGGCATGGGCTCGAAAGAACTCAGTAGCTACATTCGCGAGCTCGAGCTATTGCCGAGCGAAATCGAAAAGGTAATCGCAAAGCACGATAAAGAAGTAAAGAAGATTGCGAGCACCTACGCAAAATACGACCACGCACTGTTTGTTGGTCGCGATGCACTCTTCCCAATCGCACTCGAAGGCGCGCTCAAACTGAAAGAAGTGAGTTATGTACACGCCGAAGGCTACGCAGCAGGTGAGCTCAAGCATGGGCCAATCGCGCTCATCGACGATCGATTCTTCGAGGTTTGCTACCTGCAAGATAACTGGCTATACGAAAAGAGCCAAAGCAATCTCATTGAGATGAATGCTCGCGGTGCACACGCAATTGTTATTACCAATACCAGCAAACGAGTCCCAGCCGAGCAAGTAATTCGGGTAAGTACAAAATTACAGCTGTTCACTCCACTTGTATTCAATGTTATATCGCAGCTTCTTGCCTACTATGTAGCAGTCGCGCGTGGCAACGATGTAGACCAGCCACGCAACCTCGCAAAGAGCGTAACCGTAGAATAGTTACGGATTTGTCAAAGATGACGCGGCCCCAGAGTTGTAGGTCGTGTCGTTTTTGGTTGTTGAGTTAGAAAGTGAACTTGAGCTCGAACCTGAGACTTTCTTCGCACCAGGAACATAATTTTTAACAGTTGTATCGACATTAGCATCCGACATGCATGACTCATCGGCGAACGCAGCCTTAAGATCATCGGTATTGTACTTACTGCAACTTAATTCATTTTGCGTTACAGTAAAGAATTTCCAGTCACCATTATTCTTACGGTAAAAGATAAGACCTGCGCCACCGGCGCTTTGTCGAGACCACATATTGATTCCAGCCGTCTGGTAGCCGCTAGTGCTGCTGCTTTTAATGATTGGTGCAGAGAAAACACTCTGCGAAGCATCGTTTGAGTTGCTCGCTTTATAGGCGGTAACAAATGGCTTAACATCGCTGCTCACTTTTATGTATGCGTTTTTGTTAGCACAGGTTACGTAGATAGGAATACTGTTAGTGCCAGATACTGTACAAATAACAGCATCTGACTGGTATTCGACCCCCGATGGAAGATCTATTGTTTTGTGGTATCGGCTGCTTACGAACGCAGAAGTCATTTCGTCGATGACACCCTGAGTGAATACAGTATCCACGCCTGTTTCGCTATTAGTGTCGACAGTTTTCTGGATATTGAGTCCGTACGCTTGAGTAACACTCACATAGTAATCAGCACCACTCACCTGGTAGCTAGGGCTTACGGCAGGTGGGGTACTTGTAGGTGACGTAAAACTAATTTGCGGATTCTGGTAGCCGGTATTTGAACTATCCGTCAGCGCTGTATTAATCTTTGTGATCATACCTTGGGCGTCATCAAGTGGCTTAGTGGCCTGTGATGCAAACTTTCTTCCCGTATCTTTCTTTGGTGCAGAGAAGATCATAATAGCCGCAATAGCACCGGCGGTAAGTAATAGCAAAAGTAGGGTCGCAATAATAATATAGCGCTTTTTATGGCTCTTTTTTGGCATGTCGAGCGGAGGCTTTGCAGATGGGGGAGCCATCTGCGGTTGGATATTCTGAGGTGGATCCTGAGCTATTGGTGTTCCTGGGCCTGTAGCAGGCTCGGCATTAAGCCTCTCAACATCATTTTGCCCCACCAGTAAACTCTCCATAAGTAAACTATAGCATTATGGTGAGCTATTGTGCTAGTGAATTTGGTCGGTAACAACCTTGCGCAGCTTAGTAATAAACAGTGACGTATTAAACCGCTTTGCGGTGCGCTGTAATTTCGACGGGAAGAACGTAATTTCCTCGGCTCGCTTGATTGCGGTAACCACATCCTCGACCGTTTGATGCTCAAACAGTATGCCTGTTTCGCCGTCTTGCACGATATCTAGCGTGCCAGCCTTTGCAAGTGCGATCGCAGGTGCACCCGCGGCGAGTGCCTCCACAGTAACAATCCCGAAATCTTCCTCGGCTGGGTAAATGAATCCTTTAGCATTATTAAGTGCTTCTTCAACTTCACTATTCGATGCATCGCCAAATCGATCC
>DATIIX010000114.1:0-4841 GCA_035479175.1 Saccharimonadales bacterium (SeqCode)
TTCGATCCCTTTGCAGAACTAAACGCGCTACAGCGACAGTTCTTCGGTGACGACTGGTTTACGCCAATTAAAGGTGGCGCCATTCCAACTACGGATGTCTACACAAGGGGTGGGAAAGAACTCGTCGTTGAGGCGCATCTGCCGAACTTCGACCAAGAAGATATTGACATTCACGTGGACGACAATGGGAGTGCTCTCGTAATTCAGGCTGAAAAGCACGAACGCGAAGAGGATAAAGATAAAAAGTATGTCGTTCGTGAAAGTTCTAATAGCTTCTATCGTCGGATTGCACTCCCGGAACGCGCGGACGGTGATAGCGTCGAAGCCCATCTTGATGGCGGTGTGCTCAAGGTGACAGTGCCACTTAAGTCGCTTCCAGAGCCTAAAAAGGTGACGATCCAAAGCGGCGATAGCAATGGGCATAAGAAATTGACAAACAAGTAGTCAGCATAGGCTGCAGTAAAGATAGTCCGGCCCACCGTGGAGGTCGGGCTATTGCTTTGTGTATGATCACGCATAGTGACCCAACCCGACAATTATCGTAACGCCGCCGGGATGAAAAGCGCCATTCTTTCTCCTCAGCTGAGGAGAAAGCTACTTGTTATTGGTACTGCTTTGCAAAGTCCTATATACTAAAAAGATGAGTAGTAGGCCTAACGATACACTTATACACATCACTGATATATCTAAAAAATACCGCCGGGGGCACGAATCGGTAGATGCGCTTCATAGTATCTCATTGGACATCTATAAAGGTGAACTTTTGGCCATCGTGGGCCCTTCCGGGTCAGGCAAAACGACATTAACGCATATTGTGGGTGGGCTAATCACCCCAGATACGGGCACAGTGGAAGTGGAAGGCCGTCCGCTAAAAGGACGTCGAGACAAACAGCTTTCGAGCTTTCGTAATAGCGAAGTCGGTTTTGTATTCCAAAACTTCAGCCTTATTCCGTATTACACTGTGCTCGAAAATGTCACGCTGCCTCTAGTGGTAGCAAAAATGGCACCGCGCGAGCGGCGCGAGCTCGCTAAAGAATACCTAAAACTAGTCAGCCTCGAAAAACGAATACACCAGCGCGCCAATGAATTATCAGGTGGTGAGCGCCAGCGTGTAGCGATTGCTCGGGCACTCGTGAACCATCCGCAGATTATTATCGCCGATGAGCCTACGGGTAGTTTGGATTCTGCTCGTGGCAACGAAATTATGGCAATCCTCGAAACGCTCAGCCACACGCGTGGCATTACTGTGCTGGTGGTGACACATGACACAAAACTTGCGGCGCGCGCCGATCGAAGTATTCACATTCAAGACGGGCACCTTATAAAGGAGGAATCACATGCGAACCAGTGATTACCTTATGGTCGCGCTAAGAGACATTCGGCGACAGCCGCTGCGCTCTGGTCTTACTATATTCGCTCTGATCATTAGTACGGTTATTTTGGTATTGATGGCGGCAATTAGTGTTGGTGGGCGGCAAGCAATCACGGAGCAGTTCGGCCCCAGTAGCGGTCTTACAAGCATCGCCGTAACGCCAAACCAAAGCAACTCGTCGCTCAGTCCATTCGGCGGTATACAAGAAGTGAATAGTCACGCCGCAAAACTTGACGATACAACCGTCACCACGCTCGCAAAGCTGCCACATGTCAACTCGGCGAGCCCGCAGGCGCATATATGGGAACTCGCCAATTTCTCTCTTGATGGCAGCGACAAGCAATTCGTCGCCCAGGCCGAAGGTGTACCAAGTGATGCCAAACTACCGCTTACGGCTGGTGTCGCGTTTACCTCAAATGATCAGGCAAATGTCGCAATTATTGGGCTAAGTTATGCAAAAGCACTCGGATTTGGTGATAACCCGACACAGCTTATTGGTAAAACGATCAATGTCACAACGCAAAAAGGCTATCGCGGTATAGGTGCAACTATCCCCGATGCACTAGCTACGAAGACCACGCTTGATGCGTTCAATCAACAAGCAACCACGCTAAAAGTGCAAATCGTAGGCGTCACAACAACCGGCCCAAATCAAAATGAGCTATTCGTGCCAATCGGTTGGGCACATGCAATCAGGACAATTCATTATTACGATGCCGGCATGTCGAAGCAAACGGATCAGATCGCAGAAAACGGCTACACTACAATAAAAGTAATGGTGGACGGTACTGCGAATGTGGCGTCTGTGTCATCAGCTATTGAGGCGCTTGGCTATGGGCAGGTCTCTACACTATCGCAGGTGCAACGCCTGCAGCAGCTTTCTGCAACAATGTGGATGATATTAGGCGCCGTAGCAATCATTGCGGTTGTTGCAGCTGCGCTTGGCGTCGTAAACACAATGCTTATGGCGGTATCAGAGCAGCGCTACACAATTGGCGTATGGCGTGCATGTGGCGCTCGCAGGCGAACAATGGTTGCACTTTTCTTGACCGAATCCGCGCTCCTTGGCTTTATTGGTGGCGCGCTTGGCGTAGCAATCGGTGTGTTTGCGGGCCGCTTCGTAAACGAATATGTTGGTGTGCTTCTGCAAAACCAAGGATTCACACTTACTAATATAGCAATCGTACCACCGTGGCTAGTGGGTGGTACGATTATGGTAACGACGATCTTTGGTATTATTGCCGGCGCATACCCTGCATATCGTGCGGCCCGGCAGGACCCCGTACAGGCGCTCACTGAATAACTATTCGTTATTAGCCATCAGCGATAAGTAAATACTAAATAGTCCCGGTATTGCGATGATAACGGTCGATGCAATCGTTTGATTGAATACGAAGGCGATAATGAGGACGGCAATGCCAAACAGCAGTTCGCCCTTATTCGCTTTTAGCGCATCCCATCGCCGTAAGCGCTCGTGCTCTTTCGGCGTCACAACAAAGATGGATTTACCAAACATCGATTTAAACGACGCACGCAGGCTCGTGAACAGCATTGATCCATACAAAAGCACCGTGTGCAGCAAATACCATACCAGTTGGTGTGGTTTGATCTTACGGCCATAAAATATGATGTCATTGAGCATCGGCGCGAACAAAAACATCAGGGTTGGAATCAATAGCCATACTGGGTAGGTGATGTGATAATGCAGCACGGGCAACAGTATCACGTTAATGATGATATAGAGGGCGAAAAATGCAGAAAGCGGTAAACTGTAAGTGAATAGCACGATATCCAGTTTTTCGTACCACGTCATTTTTGATGTAGCAATGCGCCATGTGTACTTTTTATTGAACTCCATATTGCCTTGGGTCCACTTTGAGTGGCGCTTCTTAAACGCTAGGTAACTAATTGGGTACTCTTCTTCACAGGTAATGTCGGGTGCAAATGCTGTGTAGAAGCCCTTGTTGCGCGCTTCGATGCTCATGCATAGATCTTCGGCAACCAGGTGTGGGAATCCTCCCGCCGCCTCGTAGCACTCTTTGCTTACCATTGCACCGTGTCCGAGCAGTGACAAGAACCCATTGTAATGTTTGACCGTCTGATAGGTTGGCCAGTGTGAATTAACACCGATTGCAAAGAGACGCATGAATTTATTACGGTTGCGCGTTGCCACATGGTTGGCCTGCACGATACCAGCATTTTCATAGTAGGCGAAGTAATCGAGGCACCTCGTTACAAAATTGCCCGGGATCACTTCGTCACTATCTAAAATTACAAAGTAATCAAAACCACCGCGCTGTAGGTAGTTATTTAAATTACCAGCTTTAAACCCAACATGGTTTTCACGGCGAACTACTTCTATATTGTGAAGGCGTGCAAACTCGTCTACTTCATCCATGTACGACTTCTGGCTCGAATCATCGAGTATGACGTAGGTAGTGTTTGGGTAGTCCTGTGTCATGCAGGCAGCCAGGCTTGCTCCATTAAAATCGTTGTAGGTGCAATATACGGCGACAATTCGCTTGCTTGCATCCCTTCCGTTCTTGCGTCGCCACTCACCTTCGAGTGGCAAGTCAAACTGCTTGCGGCGTAAAAAGTAATAAAAGGTATACACGAGATCTTTTGTCCCGTTCAACCAAAAATACACGACAAATGCCGTGCTAAGACTCACGAGGACGAGGACGAGCGTACCGTGACTTTCTGAACCGTGCACTGCTTTCATAAATGGTGTAATCGCTGCTGCTGTCAGTGCAATCCAACAGGCGATAATGACTATGTACAGTAATGGTGACTTCTTCATCAATCTCCTTTTTCAACGTTACCGCAGGTAAGCGTAGCACACGGGAAAATGACAAAAATATGAATTATTTCACAATTATCGAACGAACTGATGTTCGTAATCGTCGTCCAATAAATCGTCGAGCTTATCTGTTAATACGACATAACAACGATTGCGATACATAATAATCTTCTGATGAGCGAGTTTTTTTAGTTCAACACTTATCGTTTCGCGCGTAAGTCCTGTAAAATTTGCAACATCTTGCTGCGTAAGTGGCAACGGGATCTCTACGAGATCCTGGCGCAGGTCGCGCCCAAAACAAAGCGCTAAGTAGTGAATTGTATGCAATACCTTCTCGTAAGCCTTTGATTGCTCAAGGGCATTAATACGCATTTGATTGTGCAGCGCATCGTCAACGCATTGGCCGAGAAGCTGCAGCATTGCTTCGGGCGTTTTACGAAGATACGTTATCAAATCATCTTTCGGTACTACATACACTTCGCTATCCGTCAGTGCCTCGTAGTAATATTGGGATCGAAAGATTTTACTAAATACCCATCCGATCGGGAAGATCTCGTTCTTAAGGCTAAACCCAATTGGTTTCTCCTCACCGCTTGCCGTGATATTATAGGTTTTTACCGTGCCGCTCTTTACGATAAAAGCGCAATCCGGTTCGACATCTTGCTGCAA
>DATIIX010000115.1:0-8351 GCA_035479175.1 Saccharimonadales bacterium (SeqCode)
TCACCTGTTGTATCTTTGCACCGTACAGACTTTCAAGCTTTGCAGTCGTCAAAGGCATTTTACTATCAGTAAGCTTAAAAATTTCATTGGACACATATGCTCCACCTGTTGGCGCGTTGTCAACCGTATCGACAGTCATGCCAAGTGCCGTAAGCTTATCTGCTTCTGTCTGAGCAGCGCCTGCTACACCTGAAGCATTCAGTACAATAACATGCGCACCTTCCTTGGTAATACCCGTCGCGTAAATCATCTTCTTCACAAACGCCTGAAGCTGCGTAAAATTATACAGCCCCGCTACAGGTTGCGCATCACCAGTCATAATGCCACCATCGAGTAAGTTAACGCTTTGGAATGAGCTCGATGGAATGTCTTTTGCAAGGGTCATAAGGGTACGGACTTCACTCGTTTCAAAATTAGTGCGCAAGTTCTTGCCAATTGCGTCAATCAATCCAGTAATCTTACCGATATTTGTGAGCGTCCCGGTACCAGTAGCTTTTTCTTTAATAGCAAGGACAATCTTCTGCTGGTTCTGCTCACGGTCAAAATTAGAATTACCAAGACCATAAGTAGGAGCGACGTCGCCACGCGCCTGTGCCAAGTAAAGCGCATGTTCTGCATCAAGCGTTGCTGGACCATTTGGATAATCAATAAAGTGGCCGCTCGGTGGACAGTTCTGCTTCATTGTCGCAAGGCTTGCGTGCGCATTACCACCCTTACACTTCCAGTCGAAATTACTATCCATTACACCTGGTGCGCCACCGCTACCTTGTATATTCACAGTAATATTACCGACCGCATTTACTACATCACGCATCACCGAGTAATTCACATGAGCACTGTATTGAATAGGAATGCCGAGTATATTGCCATAGAATTCACGTGACTTTGCTTGACGCTCAGTTTCCGCAGATTCAGAGCCCCAATCACTGTTTACGCAGTTAAAGTACACATTAATCTTCCCGGCATATCCTGCATCACACGCCATACCATATTGCACCTGCATATCACGCGGAATACTTATCATATATGCATTCTTATTCGCCTGATCAAGGCTTAGCACCATAATAGAATCCGTCAAATACGCCCCTTGGTGCCCCGGATCGTCTTCAGACGTTCCAAGAATTAAGATATTCGTACGCCCATTAGCATCCTGTTGCAGCTTCTTTTGCTGTACCAACCCGAAAATGTCCCCCTTGAATACCGAGTTACTCGCCGACATTGCCTTAAAAGCTACATATCCACCAATAGCAAGCAAAATAATGACAAGAGCAATTATTACACGCTTAATAACTTTACGGCGGCGAGACTTCGGCGCTTTTTGGTGCTTTTTCTGCTGCTTACGCTCTTTTCTCGTAAGAGGCGCTTGGGTATCAATCTCGTTCAGCGATTCGTCGATATCGCTGCGCGTTAAACCTTCTGATCCAACAGATGTTGCCGAACGGGTATCAGAAATAATCGGTCGCTGCCGCAGCCCCTGTGCCATCGGGCTCGGACTGCGACGACTAACATAATCACCACCAACCGCACGCGGGGAGCGTCGAGGAATAAAGCCATCAACGTTTGATTTTCTCGCCATTACTTTTATCCACTATAGCCGATGCTAGACAAAAAATAAACATACCGCCTACGCTAAATGGTTTTATTTTTTACCTTAAACGCGCTATAGTGAGTGCAATGCAATCAAACTACCTAACTCGACATCCTCATGCCAAAGACGCCCTCCAATTTGTTGGGTTTATTATCTTGGTTTTTATCGGCACGCTCGTTATTAATACGTTCATCTTCCGCAGCTTCTCAGTATTAGGGCATAGTATGGACAAGACACTTGCCGATGGGCAGCGACTCATTGTTAATCGCTTGCCGATCACTATCGCTCAGGCCGAAAACAAATCATATATGCCAGATCGCGGTCAAATCATTGTGTTCAAGAACCCGCGCTATGTAGCAGGCATGCCAGACGAATATATCGTCAAGCGAGTCATTGCCTTCCCTGGTGAACGCGTTACAGTTCATGATGGTGTACTTAAAGTGTACAATAATGACCACCCTGATGGATTCAACCCAGATACCGCCTACCGTAAAGATGGCGTTGGACCGCAGTCACCAGTCAGCGGCGAAGGTCTCGATACCGTAGTGCCGGATGATACAGTGTTCGTTTGCGGAGACAACCGCATTGGTGATAACTCATACGACTCACGCACAGGCCTTGGTAACATTCCACTCTTCGATATTGTTGGCCCTGTGTCGTTCCGGATTTGGCCATTCAATGCTATTCATACATTCTAGTCTCTATACACATAAAATAACCCGCCATATCGGCGGGTTATTTTATTCAATACTCTATTTCTCGAGCAACTTCGCAAGCCGCTCAAAATCATCCTCGTTCTTGTACGTAATCACAATCTGGCCCTTGCCACGCGCCATCTGGCGCACGCTCACCTTCGCGTTAAAGTGCTTAGCAATTTTCGTCGCTCGATCCACATACTTTGCAGACACCGGCTTAGCTTCACTTCGTCGAGCCGCAATCTCACCATTCTTAACCTGGTTTGCATAACGCTCAGTATCGCGCGCACTCCATTCTTCACGGATAATTCGCGGCAGAATCGCCTCTACAATCTTTGTATCGAGTCCGATCAGTGGACGAACCTGACCCTCGCGTACCGTCCCAGCTGCAAGTGCGTTCCGCACTACCTCTGGCAGACGAAGCAAACGCAGTGTGTTACTTACCGCCCCTGGCGTTTTACCGCCAACTCGCTCACCAATCTGGTCAAGAGTTAGATTAAACTGATCCCGCAACTTCAAGTACGCCGTAGCCGTTTCAAGCGGGTTAAGGTCGCGACGCTGTAGGTTCTCAATTAATGATATCTCGAGCTTATGCTGGTTAGAAAGTGTGCGTACAAGTGCCGGCATCTTTTCGAGCCCGACCTTGGTTGCGGCACGAAATCGGCGCTCACCAGCAACGATCATATACTTGCCCTCATGTGGCGCAACAACGATAGGCTGCAACACGCCATGCTCTCGGATGGAAGCACCAAGTTCTTCCAAAGAAACCTCATCAAACGAACGGCGTGGCTGATCAGGGTCGGCAACAATCTCACTCAGCTTAATATGACGCAGATCACTCACGCGATCATCTTGCTCAGCCGTTGGATCGAACGACTCATCAAATAGCTCAGTCGGAATAAGTGACTCGAATCCCCTTCCAAGACCTTTCTTTTTAGCTGGCACGTTCCATCACCTCCTTCGCAGCTGCTTTATACGCCCTTGCACCCTTGCTGAATCGATCATATGCCCCAATTGGCACACCGTGGCTTGGCGCCTCAGCAAGGCGTACGTTACGGGGAATTGTCGTCTTGAATACTTTAGCTGGGAAATGCTTGGCAATTTCTGAAAGCACCTGATTTGATAACGATGTGCGACTATCTACCATCGTCGGCAACACACCAATCAGGTCAAGAGTAGGGTTAAGGTTCTTACGCACAAGCTTCATCGTCTCAAGCAGCTGACCAAGCCCTTCAAGCGCGTAAAACTCAGCCTGCACTGGTAATAACACATATTTCGCAGCAATCAGCGCATTTACCGTCAATAAGCTCAAAGAAGGTGGACAATCGATAATAACGTATTCATACTCAGTATTCAGCGATTCAATTGCATATTTCAATCGACTAAATCGATGTTCTGCCTGCGCGATTTCTACCTCAGTATTCGCAAGTGTCGGCATCGCTGGCGCGATTGAAAGATTCTTAAATTCAGTTGGCAAAATCACCTCTGCAAGTTTCTTCTGGCCTGTGACCACGTCCGCCACGGTCACATCGAGCTCTGTTTTATCAACTCCAAGGCCACTCGTCGCATTACCCTGTGGATCAAAATCAACTAAGAGCGTCCTTTTGCCAGCTTTGGCCAAATAGTACGCGATGTTAATTGAGCTCGTTGTCTTACCGACGCCGCCCTTTTGATTTGTTACGGCAATAATTATACTCACCTTTTGTGTCTTCCCTCGCTTGTTCTATACGCCATTATAGCACGACCGCAGTAAAAACCCCTCTCTGAAATCAGAGAGGGGTTTTGGAATTATTTGATAGATACAATTTCTATCTTGGTGTATTTCTGGCGGTGACCAGTTTGCGTATTCACGCGCTTCTTGCTCTTGTAGCGGATAACGCGGATCTTTTCGCCGGCTACCTTTTCGTCTACAACCTTAGCTTTCACCTTTACACCCTTTACAAATGGCGCGCCGACAGTTATCTTGTCGCCATCGATTAGAAGGAGTGCGTCGAGATCGAGCTCTTTTGTGCCTTCAGGGAGGAGGTCCACCATGAGGGTCTCTTTTTCGGCGACAATGTGTTGTTTGCCACCTACTTTCACGACTGCTTTCATATGTTTCCTTATGATTTAATTGCGTTCAAGTAAGTATTGTAACAGATGTAAGCAGTTTTTACAACCAGCCAAATACAACATTCTTAGCATGGTCATCAAAGTCCTTGATACATAATATAGAAATCATGGCTCTTGTAACATTCATACCCTAATATACGATATCTAGGACTCGTCGTCTTCGGTAAACGTCACCCAGTCCGGATCGTTATGAAGATCATCTTCAACACCAGACCAAAACTTGCTTAACGCTGTCGTGTCTGGAGATGGGTCAAGCTCCCAAGTCTCCTCGTGGTCAGCTTTAATGGCCTGAATAAGCTCGTCATTATCATCGTCAAGTATCGCACTTAATTCGACATGCTGCGCAGGTTGTGATTGAAAGAATGAGAATCGACTTGGTGATAGATGTAACATATTTGTTTGTGTTAGTTGCTAACTATCAACTATTTAAGCACAAACATTATAAAATGTCAATTGTAGAGATGAGGGTCATTGAGTGCCCCTATCAAGGGACTAACTATCTTTTAGAAAGACTTACCCTGAGCTTCACGCCCTCGACAGTAACCTCCTCGGTGTAATCGCCTGCCTTTGTGCCACCTTCAGCAAGTGTCTCAGCATAGATTTCTTCTTGATGTTCGTCAATGGCCTTTGAAAGCTCTTTATCATCGGTCACTAGAAACAGCTTAATATGGTCATCGACGTTAAGCCCAGCTTTCTTGCGCGCAGACTGTACATACCGGATCACTTCACGCATAAGGCCTTCACGCTTCAGTACCGGAGTAAGCTTCTCATCAATCGCCACGCCCCCGCCAAGCTTGACAATCTTCACATTAAGTTCATCTGTAAGAATTGCTTTGTAATCGACAAATTTGCCAAGACTTGGCACCGCAACACTAGCTAGTGGCTGACGCACCTTCAATCCCGCCTTTGCACGAAGGCTCAGACCTTCATTCACATAGCCACGAACTTGCTCCATCTCATCAAGCACAAGCTGATCAATGCCAAACTCTGTAGGCCAATCAAGCAAATGAACCGACTCGCTATCGCCACCAAGGTTCTGGTAAAGCTCCTCAGCGAGGAATGGTGTAAACGGTGCCAAAATAAGTGAAAGTTTCAAAAGCACATAGTGGAGCGTACGATACGCGTCATTCTTATCGCTTGTTTCTTCGCTCTTCCAGAAGCGGCGACGGCTACGTCGCACGTACCAATTACTTGCATCTTCAATAAACGGCAAGATTTCAGCCATCGCATCAGGCAAATTATACGCATCCATATTATGCGTAATATGCTCATTTAGTTGATGCACACGTGAGATCACCCACTTATCGAGCGGGTTTGTCACCTCAGCTATTGAGAGTGTTTGCGCTTGCTTAGGATCAAATTCCCAACCATCAACCTCAGCGTACATCGTGAAGAAGTCATACATATTCCAAACCATACTCAGCTTGCGTGCAACATCACCAACATCCTTGTCGTGCAGTGCGAAGTCTTCACCGTTGAGTACTGGGCTACTCAGTAACAAGAAGCGGAGCGAATCAGCGCTAAACTTGTCCATTAGTTCGTTAGGATCAGTAAAGTTACCGTACGATTTGCTCATCTTACGGCCATCATTGCCAGCAAGCGTACCGGTGGTAATAACATTTTTAAAGCTATTCGTACCAAACAGCGCAACGCTCATTGCATGCATGTAATAGAACCACGCGCGAACCTGGCCAACATATTCAACAATGAAGTCACCTGGGAAATTCGCCTCGAATTTCTCTTTGTTCTCAAATGGATAATGAAACTGCGCAAATGGCATCGAGCCGGCTTCAAACCAACTGTCCATTACTTTATCGATACGAGCGTACTCTTCACCATCGATCGTAAACTTCACTTCATCAATCCATGGACGGTGATAATCCTCAAGTTCTATCCCACTAAGCTCTTTAAGTTCAGCATAGCTACCGACAACTTTAATCTTACCGCTCTTAGTTTTCCAAACAGGCAATGGCGTCGCCCAGAAACGATCTCGACTCAAGTTCCAATCAGGTGCCTGCTCGATGTTTTTCGCAAAACGGCCGTTCTTTAAGTGTGCTGGAAACCAGTTTACATTACCGTTTTGCTCAAGCATCTGCGTTTTTTGGTCAGCAATGTTCGCAAACCAGCTTGGGTGCGCTCGGTACATAAGACGCGTGCCGCAGCGGTGACAGTGTGGATAACTGTGACGAATATATTCAATCTTCCAAACAATACCGCGCTCTTTAAGTGTTTTAGCGATTGCTTTATTTTCTTCCCAAACGTTCCTACCAAGCCAATCGCCCTCTGTGTAAAGACCGTTTTCATCAAGCACATGAACAACAGGGATCTTCTTTTCGCGCGCAAGTTCAAAGTCCTCTTCACCGTACGCGGGCGCAAGATGCACGATACCCGTACCGTCTTCATCGCTGACATATTCAGCGTCCCATACCTTATGTGCATTCTTACCGCGATTAACGCCAAGAAGTGGCTCATAACTAAGTCCAACAAGATCTTTACCCTTTAGCTCGCGTAGCGCTGTATATTCAAGTGGTTGATGCTTTTCGTTGACAAACACCTTTGCAACAAGATCTTTAGCAACGACTAATTTCTCACCCGCGACTGCAACTTCAACATACGTAAAGTCTTTATTTATGGCAACTGCCGTATTCGCAGGTAGCGTCCAAGGTGTTGTTGTCCACGCAAGAAGCGTCACACCATTTTCAAGTTTAAATTTCACAAACACGCTTGGGTCAGTTACATCCTGGTATGCACCGGCATCCATGGTAACCTCGGCCTTTGAAAGCGGTGTACCGTCGAGCGTGCAGTACATAAGTACCTTCTCGCCCTCGTAAATTTTACCTTTCTCGTAAAGCTCTTTAAACGCCCACCAAATGGACTCCATGTAGTTTTTGTCCATGGTCTTATAGGCACCGTTAAAATCAACCCATCGACCGATACGGTCAATCACATCTTCCCAATCGGCAGCTGTTTGCGTCATATACGCACGCGTTGCAATGATGTATTTTTCAAGGCCATAATCAAGCACATCTTGGTGACTACTAAGTCCGAGTTTCTTCTCACTAAAACGCTCGGCTGGCAATCCATGACAATCCCAACCCCATACACGCTCAACACGCTTACCTTTCATCGTCCAGTAGCGTGGTACGGCGTCTTTTACGATACTACTAAGAAGTGTGCCGTGATGTGGCACACCAGAAATAAATGGAGGCCCATCATAAAACACATATGCGTCGCCCGCTGGACGGTTCTCAACTGATTTTTCAAACGTACTCTCTAGCTTCCAGCGCTGCACCCGATCCTTTTCGTATTCGAGTGCGCGACGTCGTGTACCGTGTTGAAACTTCATTGCCTATCTCCTTTTCTTATCATCATTATTTCTGGAATCGTATTATCAAACAATGTCTCGGAACCTGGTATTTCCTCAAATCCCCATTTTCGGTAAAATGCCTTCGCACGTTCATTGTAAGTAACTACCCCTAGCTCAATCGGCTTCTTTGGGTTACTCCAGTTGACAATCTTCTGCATGAGAGCTCCACCAACACCTTTACCGTGCCGATTCTTATCCGTATAGAGCGAGCCAACATGCTGGCGACCTTCGTCATCTACATATGGCGTAGCCATGCCAATCACTCGGCTATCCAAGTCGAATGCCACCCACCCAGCAGTCTTCGAGCTATCAAGTCGCTCAAGACGTCTAGCGCGCTTCTCATCCGACATCTGGTCGACGTTTCGTGCTTCTATCCATTCCCGGGTCACACCAGCTTCATCATTCACATAAGTATCAAGCCACAATTGCAAGCGCATACGATTGCTTTCGTCAATCGTAGCTGCAGTCAGTTCTGTAATGATAAATTGTGGCTGCTCAGTCATAATCCTCTCCAAAATAAAAATCCCTTCTCGCTACTGGAATCCGATAAATCGGACGGTACCATCCAGTTTCGAAAAGGGATAACTCC
>DATIIX010000116.1:0-10232 GCA_035479175.1 Saccharimonadales bacterium (SeqCode)
TAAAAGTAAGCCTGCACAAAATGCCCTTAATGATCTTCGTGGTTTTGGTATCGTGCCGGACGCTGTGATTGTACGTTCTGATGATCCTGCACCAGACTCTGTGCGCAGCAAGGTAGCAATGTTTGGCGGCGTATCTGAAGATAATGTATTGATGATGCCAAATGTCTCAAGCGTATTTTTAATTCCTGAACGTATTGCGATGAGTAGTATTATGCCGCTTCTTGAACGTTTCACTAACAACACCGTGCAGCCTGATTTATCAGCATGGCAGGATCTCGCGAAGCGACAGGCGACAAACTTTCCGCATAATGTCACGATTGGTCTTGTGGCGAAGTATCTCGATAATGAAGATACATACTTATCTGTGCTTGAGGCCTTAAAATCTGCATCATGGAGTGAAGGTGTTAACCTTACTATTAAGTGGATCAATGCGGAGACTGCAACGAATGAGGATTTCTCAGCCGTTGATGGACTGTTGGTGCCGGGTGGCTTTGGTTCGCGTGGTATTGGAGGTAAAATTGCTGCAGCACGATTCGCACTTGAAACGGGCAAACCGTATCTAGGTATTTGTCTTGGACTACAAGTAGCGGTAATTGCGGCAGCTCGGCGTGCAGGAATTCTAGATGCAAATTCATCAGAGTTTGAGGTTGGTGCTACGCATAACGTTGTGTATATTATGGACGGCCAGCAAGGTAAAGAGTCGACTGGTGGCACGCTTCGCCTTGGGAATTATCCAGCACATCTTGTTGAAGGTAGTCTTGCGGAGAGGGTGTACGGCGTCAAAGAGATCACTGAACGCCATCGCCATCGCTACGAAGTAAACCAGGCATATCGTGACGATATCATGAAAGGTGGTCTCACGATTAGCGGTACGAGCCCAGATGGTAGACTTGTAGAGTTTGTTGAAGGGACAGATGGTAATTTCTTCATTGCAACTCAGGCGCACCCTGAATTTCGTTCGCGCCCAATGCGTGCACATCCCCTGTTTGTTGGGCTTATCAACGCAAGCCGTCGCTAGATATCTTCGGCCAGGTTTATGTTGACATTTCATGGTGTTTATGCTAATATCATTTCATGGCAGAAGAAAAACCAACACCACAAAATGAGCCAGTAAATGACACTTTAACTGCAGACGACATGGACATGCTCCGTGAAGTGCTACAGGATGCGCATTCACGCGGTATCGCGCCCGTGTCCGTCTACAAACAAGACGATCTCGCTATTGATGAATTTTAGCTCGTTTGCCGAAGGTATACTACCTCTGGTAGAATAGCAGTATGGAAAAAACAATAGCTGCTATTATTTCGATTGTTCAGGAATTGTATTCGATTGATTTGCGAGTACAGCTTGACCGGCCAGATCCAAAGTTTGGTGATTATTCGACAAACGTAGCATTGCAGCTTGCAAAACAAGTAGGCAAGAACCCGCGTGATACTGCAACTGAGATCGCTGATAAACTCAAAGCCACCGGTGACTATGCTGATGTAACTGTCGCAGGACCGGGTTTTATTAACTTGACGCTTGGCGATAAGGCACTCCTTGATCTGACTCGCGTTAACCCAGGGCAAATCCGTCAAGGTCAGACTGTGGTGATTGAAACGAACAACCCAAACCCATTTAAAGCTATGCATATAGGCCATGCCTACAATGCAATTTTAGCTGATACCATGGCAAATCTTTTAGCAGTAAGCGCAGCAACTGTACGCCGCGTTAGTTATCATGGTGATGTTGGCACACACGTCGGTAAAAGTATGTGGGCAATTCTTAAGGAAACGGGCGGGGATATCGAGAAGCTTGAGGCTATTCCGGTTGATGAGCGTAATATATTTATGAATAAAATGTACGCAATTGGTGCGCAGGCGGCAAAAGACTCGGATGAGGCTAAGAAGGAAATAGATGAGCTTGCAAAGCAATCATTTGTGCTTGATGACCCTACGTATAAAGCAATTTATGATATGTGTGCTATGTGGAGCTATGAGCAGATTGACCGTATTGTTGCGCGCATAGGTAATGTGCCAATTGAGCGTCGTTATGTAGAAAGCGAAACTGAAAAGCCGGGTAAGGAGCTTATCGTTGCTAATACCCCAGGCGTGTTTACGCAATCTGATGGCGCGTATATTTTTGAAGGTAGTAAATATGGCTCGTTCGATAATGTTTATATCGGTTCGCACGGCAATGGCCTATATGGCGCGCATGATATGGGTTTAGTGCAACTTAAATATGCCGATTATCCGCAGCTTGACCAGAGTATCGTGGTAACAGGCGGGGAACAGGCGGCTTACTTTAAAGGCGTGATTGCGGCATCTGAGCTGGCTATCCCCGAACTTAAGGGCAAACTTTTTAACTATCCAACTGGCCTTGTAAAGCTAACAACTGGTAAGATGAGCTCACGTACTGGCGATGTTGTCGCAATTGACTGGTTGTTTGATGAGTTTGGTAAGGCAATCACTGAACGTGGTGGTGTGGCGATTGATGAAATTATCGCCGGTGCTCTTCGTTATCAGTTCTTGAAAGTAAAGATTGGTGGCGATGTTGTGTTTGACGTGAATGAGGCGGTGAGCTTAACTGGCAACACAGGCAGCTATCTGCAATATGCTCATGCACGCGCACGTCGTATTTTAGACAAATCCGCAGGCACCGTCAGCTATCCAATTGATGTGCGTGATGAAGATCGGATGTTAGTACGTAAACTCGGTGAGTACCACGAAGTTGTGAACCGCGCGCTTGAATCCCTAGAGCCGCATCATATCTGTACGTATTTGTTTGAACTCGCACAGGAATTTAACCGTTATTACGAGCAGTACCGAGTGATTGGCGACGAACTTGAAACGCATCGCGCGGGGCTGGTTGCAGTATATGCAGATACACTTAAGGCGGGTCTAGCTATTCTCGGTATTCATGCACCTGAGAGAATGTAACGAGAGAGCGAAGCAATAATATGACAACGAAAAAGCAAGAAACGATAATCCGTCGTGACGAGGATAACAAGATAGAGCGAGCTGCACGGATACGAGACGTATTCAGTAACCAAGGAGCCGGCTTTATGGACTTTATTAGGCAGCAAGGCGTAGTTGGTCTAGCAGTTGGTTTAGCAATTGGTACTGCGGCAGGTGCGAGCGTTAAGGCGATTGTCGATAATTTAATCAATCCGCTTGTAGCACTTATTACACAAGGAGTGAATCTTAACAACCTTAAGTGGGTACTTGAAAAGGCAAATGGATCTCACCCGGAAGCTGCAATTGGCTGGGGTGCGATTTTGAGTTCGCTTGTTACACTGCTCGCGACGGCACTTGTTGTCTATGTTGCTGTTCATTATGCAAAACTTGATCGAATCGATAAAAAGAAAGAAGACGCAAAGTAGTGAAAAAATCCTTTAAACCTGAGCGAATCTTGTGGGTAGATCTTGAAATGACTGGCCTCGATCCGGTTGAAGATCGTATCTTGGAAATCGGTGCAATTGTTACTGACTGGGATTTTAAAGAAATTGCTCGGTTTGAGGCAGTGAAAAAAGTAGGCCCAAGTTTAATGAAAAAGCGTATGGTGGGCGAGTTTTGGGACGAATTTTCTGATGTGCGCGATGCACTGATTGCACAAAATATGGATGGAAAAAACGGTCGTACGGTTGAGAATGAGCTACTTGCATTTATTGATGAATATATTGGCGGAGAAGGTAAGGTGCTGCTTGCAGGCAATTCTATTCACCAAGATCGACGCTTTATTGCTAACGAGTGGCGACGACTTGATGCACGGTTACACTACCGGATGCTCGATGTAAGTGCTTGGAAAGTGGTGTTTGAGGGTAAGTTCCATAAGAAATTCTCGAAGCCTGAAGCGCATCGAGCTATTGATGATATCCGTGGAAGCATTGAAGAGCTAGAATACTATCTGAAGAAAGTAAAAGCATGACACATAAAGATCTAGAAGAATATTTGCTTAGTTTTCCAGGTGCATGGCTCGATTATCCGTTTGGAGCTGAGACCGCTGTATATAAACATGGGCATAAGGATGTGCCAGGCGAAGATGAAAAGATGTTTGCTATTATTGCTGAAGGTAGCAACCCGGTGCGCGTGAGTCTAAAATGCGATCCACTACTTGCGAAACATCTTCGGGAGAAGTACGAAGAAGTGCAGCCAGGCTATCACTTAAACAAGAAACACTGGAATACGATTATCTGTAGTGGCCAGCTATCTGACGACGAGGTAAAAGATCTTGCTCGTCTTAGCTATCGTCTTGTTACTGAGTAACTACGATTTTGTTGCGTCAAATGTCGAGTAGGCCTTAAGAACAAGGTCGATATTATTGAGTGAAGTGTCGCAGAATGAAAGAAGCTCTTTTGAGCCTGTAGCTTGCTTGAGTTTTGCGATGCGGGACTTAAGTACGGTGAGCTCATAGGTCATTTGGCTCGTGTAGGTGCGATCGAGGGTGCCCCGTTGGTAGGAATCTTCAAGGGTAGTAGTAAGGTTTTGAGCATACAATTTTTCGGCTTTTGCAGCACCTGAGCTGGTGCTATCTTTTAGTTTTCGCTCTGTCAGAATAGTTGCCATGCTCGTTGTCATGCTTGAGAGGGAAGATGAAAGTGCGGCATTTGCCTCGGAGATTTGATCTTCTGCAAGATGTGTTTGCTCGGCTTTTGTGACGCTTTGAAGTGTGGCGATACGCTCGGAAATAGGAATGAGTTGGTCATTGGCGCTCGGACCACCTGATGCTGTGATAAGAATCAGCGCAAAAATAGCCGCAAGAATACCACCGCCGATAAGTCCAATGACGGCAAAACGGTTTACGACACGTTGTTCTTTTGGCGCAATTCGATTGAGGTAGTCAATGCTATATTCAGGTGACTGGCTATTAGTCTCCGATGGAGGGACGAATGGAGTTTGTGGTTGGTACCCAGGCATGGGTGTGGGCTGCGACTGCTGCATTTGGGGTTGTTGAGGCCATGGAGACTGTGGCTGTGGCATCTGTGGAGGCTGCTGAGGTTGCGGCTGTTGGACTGGTTGTTGCCAAGTGGTCTGTTGTGGTTGTTGCGAAGGTTGCGGTTGATTCCAGCCACCAGGAATAGGAGGCACGCCATTGGGCGAAACCCCCGGTGGGTTCGAGCCAGGTTGTCCTTGCGGATTCATAGTTATATTAAACCACAAGCAAGTACCCAGAGGAAGAGCTACCCAGAAAAGTTCCACACTAGTACTAAAGAGGTGCAGAAGTTATACTTAGTACTATGCAGGACGCCAAAGAGGAGGTGCGTAGTCGGCTCAATATTGAAGACGTAATAGGCGAATATGTTCAGCTGAAACGAGCTGGACGTAACTATAAAGGTCTGAGCCCATTTAGCGGTGAGAAAACACCGAGTTTTTACGTGAGTCCTGATAAAAATATTTGGCATGACTTTAGTAGTAACAAAGGCGGCGATGTCTTTACCTTCGTGATGGAAGTAGAAGGAATGGACTTTCGGCAGGCGCTTGAGCACTTAGCGCGTAAGGCTGGTGTGGAACTCATGGAGTATGAATCCTCTGATGCAAAGCGACGCGCGGCTTTAAAAAAGCGTGCAATTGAGGCAAATGAACTCGCCGCACGTTACTATCAGCAGAATCTTTTACGTAACCAGCACGCACTTGAGTATGTATTTAAGAAACGAAAGCTTTCAAAGCAAGTTGTGCAAGATTTCCAGATCGGGTATGCGCCAGATAATGGATCGGCGTTGGTGAATTTTCTGCTAAAGCGCGGATTTAGCAAGCAGGAGATTGCTGAGGCGGGACTTGCAAACCGCTATGGCGGTGATATGTTTAGGGGTCGCATGATGGTGCCATTAATGGATTCGAGCGGACAGGTGATCGGATTTACTGGCCGCATCATTGGTGAGGTGCCGAACGCACCAAAATACCTGAATACTCCACAAACGCTGGTGTACGATAAGGGCCGACATATTTTTGCGCTTAGTCAGGCAAAAGAAGCGATTCGCCGCGCGGAATATGTGGTAATGGTGGAAGGTAATCTTGATGTTGTGAGCAGCCACCAAGTGGGTGTCAAACAGGTGGTGGCGACGGCAGGAACAGCGATGACAGAACATCACCTGCGAGCCATGAAGCGGCTTACGGGCGATGTGCGATTGGCGTATGATAGCGATAAAGCAGGCGTGGCGGCAACAGAGCGAGCAATTGGGCTTGCATCGCAGGTTGGTGTTGAGCTAACTGTCATTACCCTGACGGATAATGCAAAAGATCCCGATGAACTGATTCAAATCTCACCAAAGAAATGGCTGCATGTCATCGATACAGCGGTACCTGCTGTGGAGTGGGTACTTGAGCAATACGCGGCACGACTTGACTTGACGACAGCGGCAGGGAAGCGTGAGTTCACGACGGCGGGGCTGAATGTGGTAACGACATTGAATGACCCTATTGAACAAGAATATTATGAACAAAAAATTGCCGATATTTCAGGGAGCTCCCTTGAGGCAGTACGCTCAAAACGAGCTAGTGGATCAAAACCTGAGCCAAAGCTACGCGAAGTAAAAGCACAGCGAAAGCAAGATCTGCCAGGGGGTGAGCAATATATTTACGAAGATGAACTTCTTGCGGTAGCGGCAATTGATGCGCCAAGCCAGGAACTGTTTGCTCATCTTGATATCAGCTATTTTCATGGTGAAGAGCGACAAGCATTGGCGCGATACTATGTGACTAATGGCGGGAAAGCACTTGACGATACGCCAGAAGAGTTGCAAAAGTACGATACCTATGTAAAAATAGTATTATTACGTGCTGATGAACGGTATATAAAGCTGGATAGCAACGATCGCTATTATGAAACAGCCCGCCTCATAAAGCAGATGAAACAAGAACACATGAAACAAACTCGAGACACAATGACTGCAGAGCTGCGCGAAGCCGAATCTAACGGTGACGACGCTCGTGCAATGCAACTACTCGTCCAACTAAATGAACTAACAAAGGAGATAGCGCGTGGCAAACGATGACCAAATCCCAACCGGCGACCGTGAAGAAGACGATTTGATGAATATTGATCCAGATGAACCTGCGATCGATGAACTGATGGATGAAGATGAGGATACTCCAGAGGACATTCTGAACTCAGGCCAGTACTTTGATGATATTTCTGATGACTCCGTGCGCCTACACCTTCGTGAAATTGGTAAAATCCCACTTCTTTCAGCGGATGAAGAACTAGCGCTTGCACAGCGAGTGGTGAAGGGTGATAAAAAGGCTAAAGACAAGATGGCTGAAGCAAACATGCGTCTTGTTGTGAGCATTGCAAAGCGCTATAGCGGCCGTGGCCTTGATTTCCTTGATTTGATTCAGGAAGGCCACACTGGACTCTTGCGTGCTGTTGAGAAGTTTGATCCAGATAAGGGGTTCAAATTTAGTACGTATGCAACGTGGTGGATTCGCCAGGCGATCACCCGTGCGATTGCTGATCAGGCGCGTACAATTCGTATCCCTGTACACATGGTTGAAACTATCAATAAGCTACTCCGCACGCAGCGCCGCATGACTCAAGAGCTTAACCGTGAGCCAACTATTGAAGAGCTCGCAAAAGAGCTTGAGATGGAGCCAGAGCGTGTTGAATACGTGATTAAAATCAAGCAGGATATTTCGAGCCTTGATGCTGGTGTGGGTCGTGATGGTGAAGACGAAGATAGCGTGCTTGGTGACTTTATTGAAGACGAAGATGGTGCTACACCAGAAGAGTCTGCAAGCAGCCAATTACTGAAAGAGCAGGTGCAATCAGTACTTTCGACGCTTTCAGAGCGTGAGCAGAAGATCATCAAGATGCGTTTTGGTCTTGAGAATGGCAAAAGCCATACACTCGAAGAGGTAGGTCAAGAATTTGCTGTGACCCGGGAGCGTATTCGCCAGATTGAAGCAAAGGCGCTCGCGAAGCTACGCAAACACAAGGATGCTAAAAAGCTTTACGAATACCTGCAATAGAGAATGATACATCTAAAACGACGCTATAGAGCGTCGTTTTTTATTGGTTAGGCGGTTTTGTTAATTGGCTGGTTGGCACTACACGAAGCTGCATCGCCATCGCCAAGATATGATGAAACGGGAATGTTATCAACAGATGAGAAGTAGATGATCTGTGCACCGGCAAGCCCACATGCACGGTACATAATGGTGCTATTGTCGGTTGGTGGTATGGCAGTGACGTGGATGCGAGTTATAGCAAGGCTTGTGCCTGATTCTTTTTCGAAATCGCTTACTGACTGCGGGTAGGAATGATGGGCGGCATAATAGCTTTCAGCAAGTTTTGCTACGGTACTTGCGGCATTCTTTGAATCGGCGTTTTTTGCTGTTTCTTGAATACCGGAATAATGAGTGCTAATGATGATAATAAGAAAGGCGAGCACGAATACGGCGATTGCATTAATAACAATTCCAATAATTCCGAGCGTTGTCGGGGCTTTTGCTTTTTTAGATTGAACGGTCGAAATAATAGCAAGGATCAGCCCAAACGGTGCAAGGCCTACAAATGCGAGGATGACGCCGATGATGCCGGATGCTTGGCCTGGATTGGGTGTTCGAGCAGGGACGCTTGGCGCAGGAGGAAGTACTGATTGTTGATCCATACTACTTATAGTTATAGCACGTGGCGCCTATAAAAAGTGGGTTTCGTCGAGTAATTGATCAACTTGTTTATGCAATGTGTCGAGACCACCTTCGTTAGTAAGGTAGTGATCGGCGATAGCAATAGGGCCGCCCTTCTCGAGATTTTCGATTTCTGCCCAGTCACGTGAATTGGCTTCCTCTATGGTCAGAGGGCGAATAGGGCGGGTGGTAAGGCGATGGTGCCGCAGGTTTTTTGGTGCAACGACAGCGGCAACAGTGAGCTCGCCGGGAAACTCATGCTTGAGGGTTTTGTATTCAGTCCAGGTGTAGAGTCCGTCGGCCACAATGCGGCGCTGACCAGCATCAATAAGATCACGAATTTCTTTTACGATACGATTAACAACAAAGTCTTTGCCTTCTTGGGCACGAATATCTTCGCGGAATTGCTTTTCGTTTTCTGCAGTCCACTCAATGCCCGCTTCTTTCATGGCGCCGAGAATTACGCCGCCAAAATATACTTTGGGGACGCCTTTTTCGGTGATGTAATTTACTACTTCAGATTTGCCGCTGCCTGTAAGGCCAACGATTGCAAGAATTTTTGTTCCGGTATCGCGGTGTTCAGTCATAGCACTAGTGTAACAGAGAGGGAAACCACTTGTATATATGTGTATGGCTTTTTGCTCACCACCCCGATGGTATACTGGTACTATGAGCAAACCAAAACGTCTTGTAATTATCGATGGTAAGTCAGTTTTCTATCGTGGCTACTATGCAATGCCAAACCTTAGTACTGCCGATGGTACACCAACTGGTGGTGTATATGGGTTTGCAGCGCTTAGTATTGAGCTTATTAAAAAATTGAAGCCAGATTATGTTTGTGTCGCGTGGGATAAGCCAAAGACTAACATTCGCAAGCGTCTTGAGATTTACCCTGAATACAAGGCGGGACGTAAGCCGGCGCCGGCAGATTTTTATGTGCAAATTCCGATTCTACATGAACTTCTTTCAGCATTTGGTTGGCCGCTATATGAACTTGACGATTATGAGGCGGATGACATTATGGCAACGCTTGCACATGAAGCAGCAAAGCAGGGAATCGAAGTCTGTCTCATTACGAGCGACCTTGACGCATTGCAGGCGATTGAGCCTCTCGTGCACGTATACGCGCTTAAAAAAGGTCTTACTAATATTGATTTGTTTAAACCGGAGAGCTTTACGGAGAAGTATGGTTTACGGGTTGATCAATTTCTCGATCTTAAAAGTTTGAAGGGTGATTCGAGTGATAATATTCCGGGCGTACCAGGAATTGGTGAAAAGACTGCAACACAGCTTTTGCAACAATTTGAAACGCTCGATGGTATCTATGAAAATCTTTGGCAAGTGAAAGATAGTGTTCGTCGCAAGCTGGAGGAAGGCAGGGATATGGCGTACATGAGCAAGAAGGTGGCTGAACTATGGTTTGATGCGCCAATTAAGCTGGATTTAGCGTCGATGGATTGCACACTTCTTGATACTGCAAAACTGAAAGAGTTACTTGGCCAGCTTGAGTTTAAGAGCTTACTGCGCAACCTACCAGACTACATGCAAGATCATTCGTCAGTGGCCACACAGGTATCGGGTAGTGTTACGGATGTGATTGAGTTACCCGCGAGCCAGGCTAAAGCAACG
>DATIIX010000117.1:0-6957 GCA_035479175.1 Saccharimonadales bacterium (SeqCode)
CGCCTAATTATTGCACAGCGCCTAGTACGTCGCTTGGTTGATGAAACCAAAGAAGAGTATGAGCCTGATGAAGCAACCCGCAACTATGTAAAGCGTGTGCTTGAAGGGATACCTGAAGATACCGACCATCCAGATCTCGACAGCTTCAAACTTTGGCGGCCAAAGCCAAGTGAAGATGCGCCGTTTGGCTATAAAGGCCGCATTGTGATCATGGAACAACTAATTGTTGACGAGGAAATCCAAAAGTTCATCCGCGGCGATATCGCCGAAGTCCACCCAGAAGCAATCGAAAAGACCGCGCGCGAACGCGGCATGCTCACACTCGAACAAGTTGGTGTACTCGCAGCTCTTCGCGGTGAAACAACTCTTGATGAAGTCGGACGCGTTATCTAGTCGTATGGCGCTATAAGCAACACCCGCCTTTTCTGAGGCGGGTGTTTTGTATCTTGGAGGATCCCCGGCGCCACTCATACATGAGGGGTCGCCGAGGGCCCTTGTCGCGGTGGAGTAGGTTACTACTCCTGATCGAGAAGCTGTGCGATGCCATACCGAAGGTATTGCTTCTTGAGCTGGTTGAATTGAACCAGCTGGCCGATGCAGGTCAGGTACTGGGAGAGGGCGACTTCATCGAAGAGAACCTGGAACGGCCCCAGCTCGCTATTCGGGAACTCAACGCTGACAACCCCCTCCAGCTCCATGTAGATGACTTTGATGGCGCCCTTACCCTGCGGCTTTCCGGGGCGCTTAAATGCGCGCCTGAACAGCTTGACGGCGAGAGTCTGCTGGTGATAGCTCTCAGCCTGAAGCAACATGAAGGTGAGCGCGAAGGGGTCCTCGAGGTCGAATTGCACGTGAACTCGAAGGGTTCCGACCCACTCGCCGTTCTGTCGCACGTCGGTGCAGAAATCTTCCGTAAGCAGAGGCATCGTAGGTGCTCCTTTCGTGCAATATGCGCTGACAAGGTTGTGCTATAGTACCGTGCAGCGTAACAGTTGTCAATGACAAATAAAAAAGACGCGTATCGCGTCTCTAGTGGGCAACCTTCGGCCACTCCCTAAAGCGGGAGCGGCCGAAGTACCTTTCAGCCTAGCTCGCCTTATTGATAGGCGAGCCACTTGCAGAGGTCTTCAAACCCCTGGTGCGTAACCGTGTCGACGGCCTGCTCGGCGATCATCTCGACGTCTATGGTGTCCACGAAGGACTGCGCGGTCTGCATGTCGAGGTACAGCATGGCGTACTCGCCATTGCCCGCGGACAGGTAGATGATGACCGTCTCGCAATCGGGGACTGCCATAATGCAGCCATCGATCAGTTCGCCGGGGTTCGCTAGCGCATTGCGCAGCGCGTGAACATGCACGACGCGCGATGCGGCCTCATCAGCACTGAAGCTGATGCTTAGCCTGAACACATCCGGTCGTTCCGACACGTAGCTCAGAACAACGGTAGTATCGTGCCGCCCCGTAGGGGTGTTGATGATGGCAGCACTGAACTCCAGAACGGGCAGAACAGACAACGTAGGTACTCCTTGCAGGGATAAAGCTGATAGGACAACACACATTATATACTACTTATGCTATCCTGTCAATGCATATGTCATATATACCACGGCCTGATCTATATAATCCGCTCGTGAATAAGCGAGAGAATAGCATTGTAGTGCGAGGCACAGTACCACATATCGAGTAGGAGAATCAAACAGAATATAACGAATTCACCCGCTTTTCCAGTGGTGATACGGAGAGACTTTGTAGGTGGAAAGCCAAACTTGATTGGTATAGGCAACAACCAAGGTACACCTTCTTTGGTGAATGTGTCCATAACAAGATGCGAAGCCATGCCGATCATGAATGCCCACCATACAAGATGCCAATCAATATGTGGCACAATTGGTTGCAGAAGGGCGAGCATCCACCATAGACCAACGCCAAACAGACCAAGTCCAAGAAGCGAATGGGTTACGAAGCGATGACCGCCAAGCATCTTATCAACAATGCGTCCGACAACCCCACCTATCGGGAGGTTGCGCCATAGTGGTGCCGTCGGTTGATCGATATCAGGTGCGATACCGCCAATTTGATTCGCGAGCAGGGCAACGAGCATGGTACCGAGTGATATTGTATTTACCGGCTGAGATATAACAACGATACCGAGCGCAGTAAGTGCAGCGAGATCGTGGGTGCGTGCTTTCATAGCACTAGTGTAGCATGAGCGGGTTCCTACCTAATAACAGCAGCAACGGCAGGCACTAGTCGCTCGTCAAACACACTCGGGATGATTTCATCAGTCGTTGGCGCATCAATAAGTGCGGCAATTGCTTCTGCAGCTGCAATTTTATGTTCATCGGTAATTTTTTGTACCCCGTTATCAAGTGCACCACGAAAGATACCAGGAAAGGCAATAGCATTGTTGATTTGGTTTGGAAAGTCGCTGCGACCAGTCGCGATAATCGCCGCACCAGCAGCTTTTGCGTAATCTGGCATAATTTCGGGGGTCGGATTAGAAAGCGCGAAGATAATAGGATCCTTTGCCATCGTGCGCACCATATCCTCAGTGAGCAAGCCTGGTTTTGATACACCAATGAAGATATCTGCACCCTGAACCGCGTCTTTAAGCGACCCTGACAATGAAATGTCAAGGTAAGGAAGCAATGCTTTTTTCTCGTCATTCAAATCATCACGCATGTCGTTGATAATGCCATGAGAGTCAACAGCAATAATTGACCCAACACCGTATGCATGAAGGAGCTTCATAATAGCTGTACCAGCCGCCCCAGCACCTATGGTGACAACTTTGCAATCTTTAAGACTTTTACCGGTAATGCGCATTGAATTAATGAGCCCTGCAAGCGTTACGACAGCGGTACCATGTTGGTCATCATGGAATACAGGGATGCTCAGCTCAGCCTTAAGGCGCTCTTCAATCTCAAAACAGAGTGGTGCAGCAATGTCTTCAAGGTTGATTGCCCCAAAGCTGGGCGAAATCGCCTTTACTGTAGCGACGATTTCATCCGCCGTGTGCACATTCAATGTAATTGGCACAGCGTCAAGTCCAGCAAAGTGCTTAAAGAGTAATGCTTTACCCTCCATCACAGGCATGCTGCCCTCAGGTCCAATATTGCCAAGGCCTAGGACGGCCGAGCCATCGCTCACCACGGCCACAAGATTATTTGTCCAGGTGTACGTCGGTAGAAGGCTAGGATCGTCGGCGATAGCCTTACTGACAGCTGCTACGCCTGGTGTGTAGTAGGCACTTAGTCTTGTACGGTCAAGTTCACTCTCATCGCGCAGTTTCGTCGTGATTTTACCTTTAAATTGTTTGTGTAAATCAAGTGCAAGTTTGTCATAATCCATAACTCTAGTATACGCCTGCGTGATTTTACGGTTAGCCCCTTTCAAAATCATGAAAACTATGCTATAGTTCATCATTGATTGTATGTAGTAACCGCCGATGATTCGTGGTGTGGAGCCGTAGCCGTACAACTACGTGGCCAGCCGACTTGAACTAAGCATTAACCAGAGGAACAATTTAATGAGTTTTGCACTTATCCAAAAAGTCAACGATGAGCAGAAAAAGGCACAAGTTGTTGACGTTCGCAGCGGCGACACCGTCCGCGTTCACCAGAAGATTAAAGAAGGTAACAAAGAGCGTATTCAGATCTTTGAAGGCGTTGTTATCCGTACTGACAACAAAGGCCAGCACACAAGTCGTATCACTGTCCGCAAAATCGCTAGTGGCGTTGGCGTTGAAAAGAGCTTCTTGCTCCACAGCCCACTTGTTGAAAAGGTAGAAATTGTACGTCGTGCTAAGGTTCGCCGTAACTTCCTTAGCTTCCTTCGCAATCGTAGTGGTAAGAGCGCTCGTCTTGCAGCCGTACAGTTCGACCGCGAAGCAGTGAACGCTGTCGTTGATAAGCACGCTGAAGAAGAGGAAGCTCGTCTTAAAGAAGAAGTTAAGGCTGAAGCTGAAACTAAGGCTGCCGAAAAAGCCGCTGAGCTAGCTGAACTCGAAGCAAAGCAAAAAGCTGTTGAAGACGCACACAAAGCTAACAGCTAATCACTCGCAGAAATATATACAAAACTCCCCTGCTTCTAGGGGAGTTTTGTATAGGCCTGCAGAAGTAGCGTACACTGGTAATATGATCTTGGGGATTGATGAAGCAGGCCGTGGACCTTGGGCGGGGCCGCTGGTGGTCGGTGCAGTCGTACTTGGTGGCGAAATCGATGGTCTTAACGACAGTAAAAAACTTACAAAGCGACACCGTGAAAAGCTCGAAAGTGAAATTCTCGAAAGAGCGCAGGCCACAGCTACTGGATGGGTAAGTGCGACCGAGCTCGACGAGATAGGCATGAGTGCCGCGCTGCGGCTTGCAACTCGCCGAGCAGTAGAGCAAATCACAGTGCCCTATCACGAAATTATCATTGACGGTACAGTGAATTTTCTGCGTGATACATCAAAGAACGGTTATGTGACGACACTGCCAAAAGCCGACGCACTCATACCAAGCGTAAGCGCAGCCTCTATTATTGCAAAGGTTGCTCGCGACAGGTATATGACAAGCCTTGGAGAAAAATACCCAGAGTATGGCTTTAAAAATAATGCTGGATATGGAGTGATAAAGCACCGCGATGCAATCGAGCGGATTGGAGTTATGGACGAGCATCGGCTGAGCTTTGCACCACTACAGAAGTACCGTGCTACGCCGCCAACCAGCATGACCTCACTTCATACCGCCCGCCCACAAGGTGACAACGCGTAGTATCGGTGACACGAGCGAAAGGGTGGCCGCCAAAGAACTTATTCGGCTCGGTCATACGATTATTGATCGTAACTGGAAAACAAAAATACTGCGAAATTGATATTATTTCGCCAAATGGCGACACGATATACTTCACCGAAGTAAAACACCGCAAAAACACTGAGCACGGTGATGGATTAGAGGTTATTATCCCACGCAAGCGGCGACAAATGACATTTGCCGCCCGAATGTACGCGCAGGCTCATAAACTTACGAATGTAAACCTTCAGCTACTCGCGATTGCCACTACTGGCAATAATCCAGTGGTAGAACTAGTTATCGAGATCGTGTAATTTTACGCGAACCGCTTTGCCATCACTAGCAAGAAGCTCCAGGCGCGCGGCAATTTCAGAAATACCCATAGTAATAGTGCGCGTGAGAGATGGGTTATCGAGCATTGGCTCAAAGAATCTCTTATACTCAACAAGCTGTTCGTTAGTCATTAGTCCACTCGCTGCATAACGAGGAAATTCATCAAAACTCATGTCGCCACTGTAAGTTGCAACCACCCAATTCCAGTTGTCTTGGAGCCATTTCCAAGCAACAGTACGAGTAAAGCGATTACGAACAAGATACACAAACCATGGTGCGACATCTTGCGGGCGGACAATCTTGGCATTCTTGCAGTCAGCAAGCAGGCGTGTAGCTACTTCGGGGTCACGTGTTGAGGTCATTGCAGCCATGATGTCTTCTTTAAGCTCTGCTGATGGCGTACTTTGATATGTATCCATGAGTTGATCGATGACTGTGTTGTCATCGGTATAGCGCACGACCGTCCCAATAACAAGCGAGCGGATTTCCGCTGGAAGTTCAGCGAGCATTGCGATATCAAAACGAGACATCATACCATCAATTACTGTCGCATCTTCACCATAAAGCATCATTCCGAGGACGGTTTCGCGCAGTTTAGTATCGGTGATGGACTCACCCTTGATTGGCTCGAAGCCAAGTCGTTCAAAATTACTGCGTGCGATACGCGCCGAAAGGGCGCGAAGTTTTTGTTCGGCAGCATTGTCTGTTTCAACGAACTTCTTAAGTTCACCGAGCGTCATCGCCATGATATCCCAGACGGCGTCGTTTGTCTCGCCTTCGTAAAAATTCAGCAAATCAATGAGTGATGCAGACGGTTCGTAGCGTCCACGCACGAGAAGCGTCTGATTATTAAGCAAAGTCAGCCGATCAATGGTTGATGCGCTATGAATGTCAGAAAGCAAAGTGTTGAGGTGTTCCGGGGTGTATTGGGTAATGAAGTGGCCGTTATCGTCACTGTTAAATCGTTGAGTAGGTTTAATAGTAGCCGCAAGTTCTCCGTCGTACATAATTTCTGGTGTATCGCCAACAGGCGTTGCCCCGAGAAGGACTGGCCAGGTCTGTGCGCTTGGCCCATGTGCTCCAATAAAGAATTGAGTCTGGCTAAGCCCTTCTGGCTTAACGATCACAACAGGGTAGCCTGGCTGAGTAATCCAAGTATTCATAAAAGCACCCACATCTTTACTGGATGCTTTACTGAGACATGCCCACAGGTCATCACCTGTTGTGTTGCTATAGGCATACATAGTGAAATACTCTTTAAGGCCAGCTCGAAACGCTGCTTCACCAACAAACGCCCGGAGCATCTTCATAAGTCTTGCGCCTTTACCATACACGATAGCTCCGTCAAAGAGCGTCGAAATCTCATCTGGGTGTTTGACCATAACCTGTACAGACTGCACGCCTTCTATTGCATCACGGCGCAGTGCTGCAATGCCTCGTGACAAAATAAAGTCAAGCCATGTTTCCCATTCTGGGTGAATCACATCAATAGCAATGTGCTCGACAAAGTCGGCAAAACTCTCATTCAGCCAGAGGTAATCCCACCACTCCATAGTAACCAGATTGCCAAACCACTGGTGAGCAAGTTCATGTGCGATCACACTGGCGATGAGGTGCCTGCCACTCGGACCAGTTGTTTTAGGGTCGGCAAGCAAACAAACTTCACGGTAGGTAATAAGTCCCCAGTTTTCCATCGCACCACTACTGAAATCTGGTAGAGCGACATGATCACACTTAGCAAGCGGGTAGTCGACACCAAAATACTCTTCGTAAAAGTCAATAATCTTTGTGGCATTTTCAAGTGCAAAATCAAGCGTGTTGGCATGCTGTGCAGGACTTGCCCAGATATT
>DATIIX010000118.1:0-2958 GCA_035479175.1 Saccharimonadales bacterium (SeqCode)
AACTCCGTTGTCATATATGCGCATATACTGAAAAAGTACCGACATCATGTCCAGCCTGCCACGAAACCGACATCATCCATAAAGGCATCGGCACAAAACTTGTTGAGTCTGAGATTCGTCGTCTCTTCCCGAACAAAAATATTATGCGCTTCGACGGTGACACTGAAGCCACAGAGACAATAGAGCATCAATACCAGGCGCTCTACAGTGGCGAAGTTAAGATTATTATTGGTACTCAGGTTGTAGCCAAAGGCCTTGACCTACCAAAACTTAGTACCGTTGGCGTCATTCAAGCAGACGCCGGACTAAGCCTTCCCGACTACTCATCAAGTGAACGAACATTTCAGTTACTCGCTCAGGTCATTGGCCGAGTTGGCAGATCTTCGCGCAAGGCAAACGTCATTATCCAAAGTTACCAACCAACTAATCCGGCCGTCCAATACGGCATCGAGCAAAACTACGAAATGTTCTACCAGGAAACTCTCGCATTGCGTAAACGAAGTAACTTCCCACCATTTACCTACCTGCTGAAACTAACCTGCACCTACAAAACTGAAGCTGCCGCAATTCGTAATAGCAAAGCACTCGCAGATCTTATACGCAGTCGATATCCCAATATATCAGTTCTTGGCCCCACCCCCGCCTTTTACGAACGACAACGCGATACATATCGTTGGCAAATAACCATCAAGTCGACAAAGCGGGCACAGCTGCTGGCAATTATCGGTGAAGTTCCCGGGCAATATTGGCAATACGATATAGATCCAATGAATCTACTCTAATCTACCTCTGTTCTTATGTTGCTTTTTCATATATAATTAGAGCAATGAAAAAAGAATCTATCATCATCCTGCCTAACCCGCATCTACGGCAAAAATCAACACGAATACACGTAGTTACAGATGACATTCGTAAAATCATCGACAACATGACTAGTGCGAGTCTTGACTGGGAGGACTCGCGCCCTCACGAAATCAGCGCTGCGCTCGCAGCTGTGCAAATTGACAAGCTCGAACGCATCGTTATTGTTCGTAGCGACTTCGACGATAAGGCCGTCCGCGAATTTATCCCGCTTATTAATCCCGAGATCGTAAAGGGTGAAGGCCCAATGATTACAGATTATGAAGGCTGCCTTAGCGTCGACGGTTTCTATGGCAAAGTGCCCCGCTATAGCAAAGTACGCATCAAAGCTATGGATATAAATGGCAATGAAGTGCGCATTAAAGCTGAAGGTTTTCTCGCGCGTGTATTACAGCATGAAATTGACCACACAAACGGCATCGTATTTGTTGACCACATTCGCGATCAGCACGACGCATTCTACACACTTAACGCGAAAGGCGAGCTGGATCCGCTCGATTACGACACACATGTCAAAGACAACCCTAAGCTCTGGGATTAACCAGCCAATTGTCTTTTTTGGTACCGAAGAACACAGCCTAATTGCACTTCGCGGACTTGTCGACGCGGGTCTACCTATTGCCGCTGTTGTTACGAAACCCGATGCCGCAAAAGGCCGTGGTAAAAAACTTACTCCACCAGCGGTAAAAGTATACGCCGATGCGCATAGTATCGCTGTCTGGCAGCCAACCCGCCTCAAAGAAATTACCGAAGACATCAAAAAACTCGATAACCCTATTGGTGTTCTTGTAAGTTACGGCAAAATTATCCCAAAAAAGACACTTGAGGTTTTCACCCCTGGCATCATCAATGTACATCCGTGGCTACTACCAAAGTACCGCGGACCATCCCCGATTGAATCAGCAATCGTTAACCGCGACAATAAAACAGGTGTAACGATTATGCGCCTTATAAGCGCGATGGACGCTGGACCGATTTACCAGCAAGTCCCCTATGTACTTGATTTCACCGAAACCAAGCCGGAGTTATACAACACCCTATTTACGCTTGGTACCCATTTACTTATTAGCAAGCTTCCTGCTATTGTATCCGGCGAGCTGCAGCCCATGCCACAGGACGACAATAATGCAACATACTGCGCACTTCTTTCTAAGGAAGATGGTGACCTTGATCTTACAACACTCACCCCCGGTGAAGCAGAGGCTCGCGTAAGGGGCTACCTCGGCTATCCACGGACACGCGTCACAATTGGTAATCATACTATTATCATTACAAAAGCCCATGGTGTAATGACACAAAAAACACCGCTCGACCTTATGTGTGCGAACGGTGCATTTTTGTCTATTGATGAACTTATTGCGCCAAGTGGCAAAACAATAAGCGCTGCCGAATTCCTGCGCGGCTATTCCCTCTAGACCGTGCCAAGAATTGCATCACGATTAGTGATAATCTCGCCTTTCAATTCATTCATAGTGCGCGACACAACATCTTTATAGTCGGGGCGGTTGAGACTCAACCACTTCAAAGATGCATATTCCGCTAGCACTGCATTCCGTGGGACGTTCTCTGGTGCGCTTGATGTAAGCTGCTGGTAAATAGAATCTTGCTCATATGCCGGAGCGTTCGCTGCAAGCCAGGCGTTAATGACCTCGTCCTTGCGATCAAGAAAACTCTCAAATTCCTGAAGCTGTGCATCACTCAACCCTTCAGACAGCTGGGTGCCTACGCGTAATTCAAGTTGTTCCCTAAAGTGACCAAGAAAAAGCTTCTTTTGGTCTTCTGGAAGGTCACCAAGACCTACTTCTTGCAGAAAATTATCGTCTAACTGGAACATTTGTCATTCTCCTTCTTGCCCCAATTATACCACCTTACGCAGTAGGGTTCGCCCCACCTTGAGCAGACGTATCAGAACCAGACGCCTGCTCATCACCAAGCCGAGCATCGATCTCATAAATGAGATCGAGGTATGCATCAAGCCTACCATCTTCAGGAAGCTGCTCGGCAATTTCAGAAGCCTGTTGCATCACTTCCTTTGAAGTGTCCCCGAACGTATAAGCCCCATAAGTACTTCTAGACGGCTTACGGGATCAGTATTGT
>DATIIX010000119.1:0-7852 GCA_035479175.1 Saccharimonadales bacterium (SeqCode)
CCAAGCTAAAGCTCTGCACTGCGCCATCCACAGGTTGCGTATAGGCTGATGCTGGCACGGTAAGCTTCGTTGTTGCTGGGCTATCCGTATCTAGCGTCGTCAAAGTGATTTCTGGTATAGTAGCGTCGGCAAGCACAGCCATTATGCGCTCATTTGGTGACGGCAACGCGCTTGCAACTGCCGGATATTTCGCCGCGGTACTCACCTTAGGATTAGTAGGGAATAATAAGGCATAATTAAGCCATAGAACTGTGCCAGGCTTCACAATCACATCTTTCTTCCAAGTGTTATAGCCATCTTTACCGATAGCAATCGTGTGGTTACCCGCAGAAAGCACAATCTTGCTTGCCGTCTTATTCGCAAGCTCACTACTATCAGCCATAACTGTCGCACCCGATGGCTGCGAATCAAACTGCACCAAACCACCCTGTTCCAACCTACCGTCATAGCGGTTAAATCGATAGCCCTGAATAATAAGTACAAGCACCGTCACGATAGCAACAACGGCTAGTATCATGATTCCATACACAAATGTTAGCTGTAAACGCAAACGACGCTTCGTAATTTTCTTTGGCATAGTTATTATATTATACCACCCACCGCACCACTGTACTAACCGGTAAAATACCGGGAAGATCCTCTTGCATAAGCAGTTACGACAAAGTATGATAAGGTAAGCACGAGCAGGGTAGGCTCGGAGTAACTGGGGAATTTATGAAATCAACCACCGTATCAATCAACGGCACTGTGTACGATAGTCGCACTGGCATGCCACTACGCAAAGAGCGAAGCGATGCAGACGCGGTCAATCACAGTGCGCACAATGTCCATACGCAATTGCAAAAATCTACGACACTCAACCGTCGGTATGTTCATCACGATACGTCTCCAGTGGCAAAACCCCATGTAATTTATGTGCCACAGCGCCAGCGTGTTGCCGCACCAAGTGCAAATGTAATGCACCGCGCCCCAGCTACTCAACGTCAAACTCCTGCTACTCGTCCTCAAAACCAGATCACCCATTTTGCAGAGCATACCCCACACCCCGTTGCCGCGCCTATCGCAGACATCGGCCCCACTTATCACGCAACCGTACGGCGTGCCAAAACTCGCGTCGAGGCAACGAGGCAAGTACCAGAACGCATCGTAAAGCCTTCGCAGATTATTAAGCAAGAAGCAATCAGTCGCGCTATGGCCGAGGCCACACCAAAGCACGAAAAGGCAAAACAGCACCATCACCATGCTAAAGCTCATAAAAAAGCACATCGCAGCAAGATTGCTCGCTTTATGAGTGTTGCTAGTGCGTCTGTTGCCGTACTGCTGCTTGGTGCATATTTTACATACCTCAATATGCCAGCACTCTCAACTCGTGTTGCCGCAGCACAAGCAGGTATCGGCGCCGGCTACCCAGGCTACACACCAAACGGCTACAGTCTTAATGGCCCAGTTGCTTACCAGCAGGGAAGCGTTATGATGAAATTTGCGGCGAACGCTGGTCCACAAAACTACACGCTGTCGCAAACCCACTCAGCTTGGGATTCAAGTGCGCTTCTCGAAGATTATGTTGCACCGCAAGCCGGCAGCAACTACATCACAACAACTACCGGCGGGCTGACCATTTACAGTTACAACACAACATCAGTTTGGGTAAACAACGGCATCCTCTACACAATCAACGGCAATTCAACACTTTCCGACGAGCAGATCCAGCGCATCGCAGCAAGTCTTTAGAGCAGTCGCACATTGCCTTATAAATAAGGTATAATAACAGATATGACTACACGTACTCGTTTCGCTCCAAGCCCAACTGGCTTTTTACATGTTGGTGGTATTCGCACCGCACTATTTGCTTATCTCGTTGCCCGCCAGGAAAACGGTAAATTCGTACTGCGTTTCGAAGACACCGATAAAAAGCGTGAAGTAGCAGGCAGCGCCGAACACCTTATTTCAAGCCTACGGGCAATCGGCATTGAGTACAACGAAGGCCCAGACATCGGCGGCCCATTTGGCCCATACGTCCAAAGTCAGCGTCTTGAACGGTATAAAGAATGGGCGAACAAACTAATCGAGCAAGGCCGTGCCTATGCCGACCCTTACACGCCAGCAGAAATCCAGAGCTTTCGCGATGAGGCGCAAACGGCAAAACGCGCTTTTCGTTACCGTGACCACCGCCCAGAAAATCCTCCCATCTGGGATGGCTCACAGCCACTTCGTTTCAAATGCGACCCAAAAAGCTTCACTTATCACGATGAAGTAATGGGCGACGTCACGACAAGCCCTGAAGTCGTTGACGATTTTATTCTCATTAAAAGCGATAGCTACCCGACCTACAATTTCGCCCACATTGTCGACGATGCAGACATGGAAATCTCACATGTTATCCGTGGCCAAGAGTTTATTAGTAGTATGCCAAACTACCTTGCTCTATACGAAGCACTCGGTCTGCGGCACCCAATCTTCGCACACATGCCACACATCATGAACGAACAGGGGAACAAAAAACTCGGTAAACGCGACGGCGCCAAAGATGTCCTCGATTATATTCGCGATGGCTACCTATCAGAAACAATGATGAGCTTCATTGCCACGCTCGGTTGGAACGACGGCACCGAACAAGAGGTCTTCACAAAAGACGAACTCATCGAGAAGTTCAGTCTTGCCAGGGTACAGCGCAGCGGCGCTCGCTTCGACGAAAAGCGACTCCTCTGGATGAATGGCCATTTCATTCGCGAACTTAGCCTTGACGAGCTCGCTGATCGCATCGAATTCTTTTGGCCTGAAAGCGCAAAAAAGGCGTCCGAGGCATACAAAAAGCGAGTTCTTGCACTTGCTCAAGATCGCATCAAGACACTCCGCGACCTCCCAGGACTTACAAGCTATTTCTTCGAGGAACCAACAGTCAATCTTGCTCTGATTACCGAAAATAAACAGCTCAAGAAGCTTTCCACTAACGAGACCGTCAATCTGTTAGAATTGGTCAAAAATACATTTAGAGAGGTTACAGATTGGACCCCCGAAGTATTACAAGATTGCCTCAACCAACTCCTTGAAACTACAGACCAAAAACCAGGTACACTCTTCAGCCTTATTAGGGTCGTCACGACCTGGGCGCCCTTTAGTCCGCAACTTAACGACACGCTTGCTCTACTCGGCAAAAACACAACGCTTGCGCGCATCGACGCCGCTACCAACCACATACAGTAAGCGCCGCTTGAGCAATCCGCGTAATAGTTTCTGTACGCGCCGCCTCATCAGTCTTACCATCTGAATAAATCACAATTGCATAGGTAGTTGACCCATCTGTTACGATTGCCGCATCATGCAGTACATTTGTGGTCCCATCAAAAAGCTCACCGTATTTATGATAGATTGTCAGCGCATTTGGCAAAACTGATGGAATCAACGTCTCGTCATTCGTATCTTGCATATACGACAATAGTGTTTTGGTATGATCAGCGTTAAGCAATACGCCCGTATACAGTTTGGTGAGCAATACTGCCATGTCTTTTGCGCTCATTAAATTACCGTCGATGTTGTATTGCAGCCCAATTGAATTAGCATACGCCTGTAGTCCATCATTACCACCAACCGCAGCATTGATCGCACTCCACGAATCATTATCGCTCTGGTTGATCATTTGCTGTAACTGATACGATGCAGGGTAAATACCCACCTCTGCACCAAGACTCAACACACCCTTTTCAACAAGATGATAGTAGGTGATAGCGCTCAACACTTTCTCGGTGCTTGCCGCTTCAAACTGCAACGGCGAGCCAAACAAAGTTGTCGCGCCTGTATCCACATTCTCAATCGCGACGCCAATCGTATCCTTCGTATCGGCGGCAATAATATTTCGTATTGTCGTGCCCGCTTGCCGTACAACTGCCATCTGCACCTGCTGCTTTTTCGTTGACACCTCAACCACCGCAGTCTGTGCTGTTTGCGCCTCAACATGACTGACAATAATGGCCCCAACTGCTGCAGCAACAATAAAAGTCGCTGTTAATTTACGTAAGGGACGTCTACGTGATACAGGTTCTGGCGCGTTTCGATAATACTGGGGATTTCGATATTGATAAGGCATAAATCTCTTAGTCACCTTAGTCCATGCACGCTTAAGACGCCCTGAAGGTATATCCGAGCATCCTATATAGACCTCCTCTATGCTATACTAAGCATAAGTATGATAGACGTCACTCCGTCCAAATCAACCCATTCACGGTGGCACAAAACCCGTGCATGGATGCATGTACATCCACAGCGGACCTATGCGATTGTCGGGTTTTGTATAATTGTCCTAGCGTTTATCGCAGCAGCTCTCGTTTATGCATTTGCGGTACCAGCAGATAAGCCAATCCATATTGCCACAGTCAAAAAGACACCAAAAAAGGTGGCGTCGGTTGTATATTACTCACCACTCACTGGCATAAAAGTACCCGACGAGGCAACAACTAAATTACCAGTCACGGGTATTATGATTGAAAATTCACCTGACGCTCGGCCACAAAGTGGACTCAAACAAGCGGGGATTGTGTACGAAGCAATCGCCGAGGGTGGCATCACGCGCTTCCTCGCACTCTACCAAGAGGCAAAACCGCAGTTAATTGGCCCTGTGCGCAGCCTTCGTATGTATTACCTTGATTGGGCAGCCGCCTATCAAGCCTCGATCACACACTTTGGCGGGAGCGCCGCATCGCTTGCAGAAGTAAAGAACGGCCAATACCGTAATCTTGATTTGATGGCAGCTGGTGGCCAGTACTACTGGCGTGCCACCGACCGCTACGCGCCGCACAACGTCTACACAACATTCGCAAAACTCGATGCCCTGAATGCATCAAAAAATTATACCTCATCAGCATTTACTCCATGGCCACGGCAAGACGGCAAGCCAAGTGCGGCGCCCAATGCAACCTCGGTCGATATCCATATATCTGGCCCGCTATACGATTCACATTATGTATACGACGCAACAACCAACACGTACCTGCGTAATGTAAACGGCAAGCCAAGCACCGATCGCGAAGATGGTCAAATTGCGCCAACTACTCTCATTGCAATGAAAATAGATATGTCAACCGTCTTGCAGGATGGCTATCGCGAAGATATTGCCACCACTGGCTCCGGTCAAGCAACCATTTTTCAAGACGGCATCGCTACAACAGCTACTTGGCAAAAAAAGAGTCGCACTGACCCAATTACATTCACCGACACTGCAGGCAAAGAGATTCCACTCGACAGAGGCCAGACCTGGGTTGCAGCCGTGCCGAATTCTAGTGGGAGCGTATCGTGGCAGTAGAACAAAAGCAAACAGGTCGACGCGAACCACAAATCCGTGATTATTGGCGCCGCTACCGTCGCACTGCGCGCGGCATCGTCATTTTGATGGAAATCGTCGTCACATTAATTGTTGGGCTCGCACTTCTATTCAGTGACATTGATCCAACAGGTACTGCGTTCTGGGCGACAATGACAGCAACACTCTTTGCGACAACAGCTCTTAACTTCTTCATTCTGGATTTCCTGCTTATGCCACTCCGTGACCTTGCAATGGCCGTCACTAATGCCGCAGGCGAAAAACCGACCGACCCGCTCGCGAACCCTAACACACCACGCTATAGTAAAAACGGTTTTAAACCACTACTGCAATTTATCTACGAACACGTACACGATGGAGAGTCAGCTCCTAACGAAAAGAGCGAAAACCGCGAAAACCCACAAATTAACCATCTCGAAACCGCACTACGCGAAACAAACACTGGGTTTATCGTGATGGACGCGCACGGCAAAATTCAGTATGCCAACCACGCCGCCCCAGTCAAGCATGATACCAACGATACGCTGCAGCTCGAGCTTCTATTTGAGACCAACAACACATTTGTAAATTGGCTTGCCAACTGCCGCGAGACAGCAGTCCGCTCCGAGCAAAGTTGGATGCGAGTACCAAACCGCATTGTCGGCGATGAAGAGCGTCGTATTTTCAATGTAACGGCAAACTACGAAAAGGGAAGTGTCGCCGAAGTCGTAATCGTTGCGTATGATGCCACTAATATCTTCCAGCCCGAAGACGACGAACTCGATTTCATTTCATTCGCAGCGCATGAACTCCGTGGTCCGATTACAGTAATCCGTGGCTATCTCGATGTTCTGGAAATGGAACTCGAGGATCAGCTCGAGCCCGATCAACACGAGCTATTCAAACGCCTCATAGTCAGCGCCAACCGCCTCTCGGGCTACATTAACAACATCCTCAATACTAGCAAGTACGATCGCCGTCACTTACAGGTACATCTTTCGGAGGAAAACCTCGGCAATATTTACGACACTATCAAAGACGACATGCAGCTCCGCGCACAGTCACAACGTCGTTTGCTTTCTGTTGATCTCCCGTCAAGCTTGCCAACAATTGCCGCCGACCGCTCAAGCATTAGCGAAGTGCTTTCAAACCTTATTGATAACGCACTCAAGTACTCTAACGACGGTGGCTCAGTATCAGTCGGCGCAACAATCGAAGGCAGTTTCGTCAAGGTCTCCGTTACAGACAACGGCATCGGTATTCCATCAAGTGTTATTGGCAACTTATTTCACAAATTCTACCGCAGCCACCGCTCACGCGAAACCGTTGCAGGCACCGGTATCGGTCTTTACCTCTGTAAAGCAATTGTCGAAAGTCATGGTGGCCAAATCGGGGTCACAAGTATCGAAGGCCAAGGGTCAACCTTCACGTTTACCGTGCCAGTCTACGCATCGGTCAAAGATAAGCTCCAAGCAAACGATTACACTAACGCTGGCCTTATTTCATCAAGCGAAGGCTGGATTAAGAATCACTCAAAATACATAAGCTAAAGTGTTATAATAGAGGCACTATGGCAATTAAGAGCATCCTGGTTATCGAAGATGATCGATTCATCGGCGAAATGTACGTCCGCAGCCTCAAGCATGAGGGATACGACGTTGACTGGGTTGTCGACGGACACGACGGGCTTGTGGCGGTAACCAGCAAACCCTACGATCTTATGATGCTCGACATTATGCTCCCTGAAATGCGTGGCCCAGAGATTCTCAAGGCACTTCGCGGCGGTAAGGTGGACAAAATCCCGAACACCCGCGTTATCGTTATGACTAACTTCGACCAAGACGATGAAAGCCGCATGGCTATGCAACATGATGTCGACGCATACCTCATTAAAGCCGAAATTACCCCACGCAAATTGATCGAGGTAATCAAAGGCTTTGACACACTCACACCAGTGGGTGCGCAGTAGACAAAAGCGGTTACATCTGTTAATATGATCTGAGTCAATCCTTTACGGGTTGATAAAAACTCAGGAAATACGTTATATGGCTCCATCATATAAGACGCAAATGCCTCGGAATAGCACAAAAATAGTAAACACATTTTTTGCCGCTCTTCACTCAGAATTTGGCCTTATCGTCTAACGGTTAGGACACAAGGTTCTCATCCTTGCAATCCGGGTTCGATTCCCGGTAAGGTCACCAAAGAAAGAACGTCACCATTTGGTGGCGTTCTTTCTTTGGGCGAATTTATCCGCCGAATCGAACCCGTTGCGGTTCGCTATTATCTGGCCGTTTACTGCAAAAGGCGTAATATACCTTAGTATTCCCGGTGAGGTCACCAAGTTTCTATCAAATCCTTTTTGTTCTGAATGCATGCACGCTCACTCAAAGGGCCTTACGATTGACATTACAGTTACCTAGTGTTATAATAATATAACCATCAGGGAGAGTCTCTGGCGGTTGCACACAGAAGGGTCAATACCATGACCACCAATCAGATCAAGACTCAGACCACCACCGGCTGCACCACGGAGAATCCGTTCTCGCCTCAGCGGCT
>DATIIX010000120.1:0-5741 GCA_035479175.1 Saccharimonadales bacterium (SeqCode)
GAGGAATATACAGTTGCAAATTTAGGTAGGTGCACAGAATATTCCTCTGCGGCAGCTTCACCTTGCGCGGTGAGTGTGTCATCTTTTCCATCCCAGTTGGCGTGCCTTAGCACGTATACTTCTTTCATCTTCCTTTAATGATAACAGATGGATGTCAAGTTTCTAACTCAAAAATGGTGTGTGAGATGTCAAAACTAAATTTAAAGGTTGAAATAATGAATTCTAAAGTTGGTACCCCGAGCTGGGTTCGAACCAGCGACCTTAGGCTTAGAAGTCCTCTGCTCTATCCTGCTGAGCTATCGGGGCATTGTCATAATTATAGCAAGGACATCCGAATAAATGAAAAATAGACGCTAGTAATGCGCCTACAATAAATATCTATTGGTGCGGGTGGGGGGAATCGAACCCCCGTCCCAAGTTTGGAAAACTTGTATACTAACCGTTGTACTACACCCGCAAAGTCTAACGTATTGTAGCATTTTTATTGCGCATAGGAAAGCAGGTGGAAATGATAAGCAAAAGAGCCTTTAACGTTTATTATACATTTTTGCTAGTCTGCACTAGGGTATAATAAAAGAATGGGTTTCTTCCGTTCACGATTTAATAATAATTCAGCGCGTCAGCTATTCCATTCTAGTGGTGTAGTCAGTGATGCCGATGGCGAGAAGATTGGCAGTATAAACAGCGAATCTTTTGAGCAGCGTCAAAAGGTTGAGGGTAATCGACGTCTTGTTGGTGGCTACCGCAACGCAGGGATAGTACACACCTATCGGCAAGAAGCGCACGATGCACTTTTCAGCCAGCAGGGGAATAGTGACGACAAAGACAAAAAATACCATCGGACCTCGATGGTCACTGATCGTCCGACCTCATATATCCAAAATCCCTCATCGAGCCGAATCGATATTATAAAGCCATCATCACGGATTGCGCGCGATACTGGTATCACAAAACCAGGGATAGGGCCAACAAAACCGACCACAGGCGTAAAGCGCACATTCATGGAGCCAGTAACACGAAAATATAATCCGTATCAATAAAATGCGCCCATAGAAAAAGACTTATCGCAGTGATAAGTCTTTTTCTATGGGGCGAATAATGGGGTTCGAACCCACGGCCTCCGGAGCCACAATCCAGCGCTCTAACCAGCTGAGCTATATCCGCCATAAAAATCTAGTTTTCACTAAACTCCTCTGGATTATACCAGATATAGCGCGATATGTCATCTGTTATTTAGGAATTGTGGGAATCTTATTCCCAGGTAGTTTCAATCTCGGCGCCAAGTGTATTGAGACGATTGGCGATGTCTTCGTAGCCACGGTTGATGCTGTAGACATCACGCAGGATTGATTTACCAGGTGCCGCAAGCATTGCAAGCAAAATTACGACACTTGGGCGGAGTGCTGCTGGTGCCGTAATATCCGCTGGCTTCCACTTTGTTGGGCCAGTGATATACACGCGGTGTGGGTCAACCATTTCAATACTAGCATTCAGTTTAGAAAGCTCGGTAAAGTAAATAGCGCGGTTCTCGTAACTCCAATCGTGAAGTAGTGTCCGTCCGGTCGCTACGGTTGCGCACAGTCCAAGGAATGGGAGGTTATCCATATTAATACCGGGGAATGGCATGGCGTGAAGCTTGTCTTTTGGCGAATGGAGCTCGGATTTCTTGAGTGAAATGTCAACGAGACGGGTCTGACCGTTGCGGGCAGGGTACTCGTCGGTCTGCGTATACTCAAGTCCCATGCCGCCAAGTGTTGCCAGCTCGAGCTCCATAAACTCAATCGGTACGCGCTTTACAGTGATTTCAGAATTAGTCACAACGCCAGCCGCCACAAAACTCATAGCTTCGATCGGGTCTTCGCTAGGATAGTAGTCAACAGTTTTATTAATTGATTTCACACCGTGGATCTTGAGATTGGTCGTACCAATACCTTCAATCTTTACTCCGAGCTTTTGCAGGAAAAAGCAAACATCCTGCACCATGTAGTTAGGACTTGCGTTACGGATGACTACTTCACCGTCGTAAAGCGCAGCTGCCATAATAATGTTCTCGGTGACCGTATCACCGCGCTCGGTAAGTACAATAGCACGCTCAGGACTGCGAGCCTCCACTGTTGCATGGTAGTAGTCGGTACCCGCGCGGGCTTCAACGCTTAGACCGAACGGCGCAAGGCCGACCATGTGTGGCTCAACTGTACGCGTACCGAGGTTGCAGCCACCAGCAAATGGGAGTTTAAAATCTTTGTATTGATGGAGCAGCGGACCAAGGAACATGATGATTGAGCGGGTTCGCTTAGCGGCGGCATTGTCAATATCATCAAGTTTGAGCACCTTTGGCGGAGTAATCTCGAGGTCGTTGCCATCAAGCCAACGGCATCTTACGCCGATACTCTCGAGTACCTCGATAATACGATTCACTTCCTCAATGCGTGCAACTCGGTGAAAGGTAGTTTTCCCCTTATTGAGAAGTGCGGCACAGAGGAGCCCAACAGCAGCATTTTTACTAGTTTTTACCTCGATTTCCCCGTGGAGCTCGTTGCCACCACTAATAACAAAGTTCGTTTTACCGGACTTATTAAGCCGAACGATTTCGCTTGAAAGCACCTCACCGATTCGAGCTATCATCTCAAGGCTGATATTTTGTCCGCCCTTCTCAATGCGATTAATCGCCGATTGGCTGGTGCCAAGAGCGGTTGCTAGTTCTGCCTGGGTCATCCCACGGGCTTGGCGCGTTTCCTGCACGAGTGTACCGATATTACGTAAATACTTTGCTGTACTCATACATCTATAATATATCTGATGTGATATATTTGCAATACACTACCTGTGGTATACTAAAGGTATGATTTAACACTACGACGTATCACCACAGCAACAAATAGAATCCAAAAGAGGGGAATTTTATATGAATGATGATATAGTCGCACAACTTATTGCAGGTGAAGCAAACCGCCAGCGCGAAGGTCTTGAGCTAATACCAAGTGAAAATTACGTGAGCAGCGACGTTCTAGCAGCGCTTGGTAGTGTGTTTACTAATAAATATAGCGAAGGCTACCCGGGCAAGCGCTACTATGGTGGCCAAGAGTTTACAGACCAGGTAGAACAACTAGCTATTGATCGTGCAAAGCAGCTATTTGGCGCAGACCATGCGAATGTGCAGCCACACAGCGGCGCACCCGCAAACGAAGCGGTATATAGCGCATGGTGCGAGCCAGGGGATACAATCCTTGCGATGGATTTGAGCCATGGTGGTCACTTAACACACGGCTCACCTGTCACTCGTAGCGCACACTTATATAATTTCGTTCGTTACAAGATGAAAGATCCCGCAACAGGTGCAATAGACTATGATGAATTGCGTAAAGTTGCGCTCGAGCACCGCCCCCGGATTATTTTGGCAGGATTTAGCGCGTACCCACGCGAGCTGGACTATCAGAAGTTTGCAGATATCGCCCACGAAGTAGGCGAGGATTGTTTGCTAATGGCGGACATGGCACATATTGCCGGCCTGATTGCTGGTGGAGCAGCTAAAAACCCACTCGATTATGGCTTCCATGTTATCACCACGACAACTCATAAGACACTTCGTGGCCCACGTGGGGGCATGATTCTTTCTATGGGGAAGGTAGGAAATCCGCTAAAGGCACCCGAGAAGAAGCTCGAAAACATCCCGACACTTATTGACCGCGCGGTCTTCCCTGGTATGCAGGGTGGCCCGCACATGCATACGATCGCTGCTAAAGCAGTGGCATTTGGCGAGGCATTAAAACCAGAGTTTCGTGAATACGCTGCACAAATAGTAAAGAATGCCGCAAAGCTGGCCGAAGAGCTCGAAAAGCGCGACTTCCAACTGGTAACGGGTGGAACCAGCAACCATTTGATTCTAGCAGATGTAAACAAGAGCTTCGGTATCGATGGAAAGGTTGCCGAGGTTGCTCTTGATAAGATCGGTCTAACGCTTAATGCAAACTCAGTGGCAGACGACCCGTTGCCAATGTACCGTCCAAGCGGGATTCGCCTCGGCACACCAGCGGCGACGACTCGCGGCCTCAAAGAAGAGCATATGATGCAGATTGCTGAATGGATGAAACAAGCGATTGATAATCGTAAGGATGAAGCGAAGCTTGCTGGCTTGCGTGCTGAAGTCCATGAATTTATGGGCGCATTTCCATTGCCGACAGATAAGTAACTTTCGCGTGTGGTTATAAACTCGTCACAGATAAAAGTGGTGAGTTTTTCTGTATAAGAAATGAGCGCCATATGGCGCTCATTTCTTATGTGGAGGCAAAATCCTTATGATGCCTGATACGCGCAGTCGGCTGTTGTACCAGCAGTACCGCCGATACCAGTCGCACCACCAGTAAAGACGGCTGTCCATGCCTTAGCTGTGTAGTCAAAGTATTCAACTGCTGAACCTGTCGTACAGATAAAGAAGTTAAGAGTACTTGGTGTACTTGGCGCGGTGCTACCTGTAGCCCTTGTAGTGGTGAAAGTCACACCAGTAAGTTGGTAACTTGCGGTAGATGCCGCACCCGTTAGCGCTGCAAATGTCTTAGGATATGTCTGAACACTGGAGTCTGCATTATATGCTTCAATTTTCTTGATCGCGTTCTCGGCCGCAGACTTCGCACTCGAAGTGTTTGCTCGCTGCGTAATACCGTTGTATGCAACGATCGTGATCGCAGCAAGAATAGCGATGATTACAATAACGATGAGAAGCTCAACGATTGTGAATCCGCTTGTTTTAATCTGTTTGGTCATTTAAGACGCCCCCTAATTAATATCTTATATACGTATATGGTATCAAAGTGCTTATGCTCGCGCAATAGGTAAATACAGTTGACTACGAATTAGTTACCATCTTGATAGAAGCTGATATTGGCAAACGAAAGATAATTATTTGCTATGGTAGTCCTAATTACTATCTGTCCCGTTGCTAGGACATCGACGCGCACTGGTATTTCTGCGGTACCATTATATCCAGATACAATGAAGATAAGATTAGTAGCGGGGTGCGCTCCAGCAGGGAGCGTGCCAACCGTTGTACCGGCTGAGGCAGTTCCGCTCCTAATAAGGCCGCGTAGAGTGACAATATGATCCGTTGATTCAGTGAATTGCGGTTGCGAATAGCCGCTGCCAGCAGTATTGTAGGGTACCCAGCTACTTGATAGCGGTATAGATGTCCATGTTGCTGACGATCCGCTTGGGTAATACATGGCAGCAAATGTTTTCCAGTTATTGCCAAGATTAGTGCGAAACTGCAGGGCGTTACTAATGATGCCGTATGCCGCATAAACATTAGATGAGGCAAAATCTGGATAGATGTCGTTGGTTGAGACAGAATACGCTGAAGCAAGCGTGGCCATATTTGAGTTGTTTGCTGGGGGATATGGGGATGGTGCGGAGAGGATCCCATAAAGTTGTGCCCGGCCTATGCTATCTTTACCAATCTGTAATCTTCCGTAACTTGTTGAGCCTCCACTAAAGTCTGTCCAGGGGGTAGTACATCCGCTCGGGCAGAGGAGCGTCGGGTTAACCCAGTTTGTCGATGCGTCAAAGTCTGATGACATAAAATTGATACCATCAAGGCTTACCCAGCTGTTGTCGCCACCGCCCTGCCACATGACTGTGCCATCAGGAAATACGTCGACACGTGCTATTGCGTTTGAGCCGCTTGATATGGTGGTAAAGATGATTTGCTTGTTTGGTCGGAACCCTGCCGGCAATGTAGTGATGACTCC